>NZ_CAXAVM010000315.1:0-4279 GCF_963972345.1 uncultured Gimesia sp.
AAGAAGTGAATGAACTTCTGAACGTGTTGAATGCGGGGGCTCTGGAAGTTCCCTTGAAGCCGGAACCTGTTTCAGAATTTTCCATCAGTCCTCTGCTGGGAAGCGATGTCCAGGAAAAAGGGAAACAGGCAATTCTGATCGCCGCTTTCGCAGTGATTGTCTTCATGCTGGTTTATTACCGGTTTGCGGGCCTGGTAGCGAATATCTGTCTGACACTGAACCTGCTGCTGGTGCTGGGCTGTATGTCATTCATTGATGCCACGTTTACCCTGCCCGGTTTAGCCGGCCTGGTACTGACGATCGGTATGGCCGTCGATGCGAACGTGCTGATATTTGAACGTATCAGGGAAGAAAAAGCCCGCGGCTCCAGCTTGAGAATGGCCATCAATAACGGGTTTTCCCGTGCTTTTACCACGATTGTGGACGCCAACCTGACCACGCTGATTGTGGCCATCGTGCTCTATATCATCGGGACCGACCAGGTACGCGGCTTCGCAGTCACGTTATTCATCGGGATTGTGATGAGTATGTTTACGGCCCTGTATGTAGGCCGTTTGATTTTCGATATCTTCGAACGGAAACGCTGGATCACTGATCTGAAGATGATGAGTATTGTTGGTACAACCAACGTCGACTTCATTGGAAAGAAGATGATCGCCGCCATTTTCTCTGGTGCCTTGATTTTAATCGGACTGATTGTAGTCGTCACCCGTGGCCAGGAAAACCTGGATATCGATTTCACTGGTGGTACCATGGTCACATTCGAGTTTGAAGACCAACAGGAAATTGATGATGTACGCGGTCTGTTGCAGGGGCCATTTAACAACAGCCTGACCCTTGAGCAACTGGAGCTTTCCAACGATCCCGGTTCCGAAGGTCGTTTCTTCCGTCTGCGAACGACATTGAATGACGCGGATGCAGGCGAGAATAAGGAAAAAGCGACAGATACGATTCGTGGTAAACTGAATGAAGCCTTCGGTGATCCGGAACATAAGTTGCGAAAAGTGACGATGGAGTATGGTGATGTCAAAAAACTGACTGGCAGCGAAGAATCGCCCGGCGGTACCGAAGTCTCACTGACTTTCAGTGGCGAAGTGAAAACATCCACCATTGATAACTATCTCAAAGAAGCCATTGCAGACATCGAAAATGCCGATGGTTCTGATAAATACGATCGGATTCCTGAGTTTCAACTGCAGGGAGTTGCAGACAGCAAAGAAGAGGAAGCGGACAAGCGGTTCAAGAAAATGACCATGCAGGCTGGACCTGATCTCTTGGAAGCAGATCTGAAGACTGCGTTAGCTGCGATGCAGACAGAGATGGCAACAACCGCCATTCTGGATGAAGTGAACAGTTTTGACAGTTCCGTAGCCAGCGAGATGCAGGAATCTGCATTACTGGCGATGCTGATCAGCCTGATCGCGATCGTGGCCTACATCTGGTTCCGGTTCCAGCGAATCACCTTTGGTCTGGCAGCGGTAGCCGCTCTGGTGCATGACGTTCTGGTGGTGCTGGGCATGGTTGCATTGGGTGCTTATCTCAGCGACACGGGCCTGGGCGTAATCCTCGGATTGAATGACTTCAAAATCAACCTGCCTATGATTGCTGCATTTCTGACAATCGTCGGTTATTCGTTGAACGATACGATTGTGGTCTTCGACCGGATTCGTGAAGTTCGCGGTAAGAACCCTGCTTTGACGACCAGCATGGTCAATGACAGTTTGAACCAGACCCTGTCCCGTACCCTGTTGACATCAATTACCACTTTGATCGTGGTTCTGATTCTGTATGCAATCGGTGGTGAGGGAATTCATGGATTTGCCTACTGTCTGGTGATTGGGGTGATTGTCGGTACTTACAGTTCGATCTTCGTTGCCAGCCCGGTTCTGATCTGGCTGATGAATCGACCTGGTAGTGCGACCGCCCGGGCAACTGAACAAAGTCAGAAACGGGCCAGCATAAGCAACTGACGGCTGGAACGGACTAAAATAAAAAAGGGCTCACCTGTTACGGGTGAGCCCTTTTTTTGTAGATCAAAATCAGCATACAGACTGGATAATACCAGTGATCTGTTTCTCAGCGAACCCGGTCGCCTTCGATGAAGACGGCTTCCACGGAGCCTGGGAACGTGATGCCTTCGAAGGGAGACCAGCCACACTTGGTCTGCATGTCTTCGCGTTTAATGGTGACGGGCTGTTTCAGATTGAGCACTGTCAGGCTGGCGGTGTACCCGGGTTCGATTCGACCAAACTTTTTAGGGGAAACATACGGGTTCACAAAGTCGCCCGGGTTTTCGGAACAGAACTTTGCCGCCTGCTCAGGAGTAAATTTCTGGTCCAGAATCAGCCAGGTCACAAATGCGCCATAAGTATCCAGGTGCGGTTGTCCGGAGATCCCCTGCTCGTTTTCCTCCAGGGTGTGGGGAGCATGATCGGTGGCGAGGTAATCCAGAGTTCCTTCGTGTAATGCAGCCAGCATGGCTTTGCGATCTGAGACAGTCCGCAAAGGCGGGTTCATCTGCATTTTTCCCCGATTCTCGTCGGTCAGATCAGACTGATCAAAATACAGATGATGTGGTGTTACCTCGCAGGTGACTTTCACGCCTCTGCTGCGGGCTTCACGAATCAATGGCAGCCCTTCCCCGACGGAATAATGACAGAGTTTACCACGGAGATCATATTTCTCGATCATCTGCAAGGCGAAACGCGTGGCGGAAATTTCGCATTCAGCGGGACGGCGTTCTTCGTGTGTAGCCGCGCTGGCATGTTCGTCCAGCAGAATCGGATCTTCACAGTGGAAACTGACATTACAGCCGCGGTAATGGGACAGGGTTTCATCCAGTTGTTCCAGTGTCCTGAAAAACAGATCGCCCACGCTGGGGCCCATATATGCCTTATACGGAACTGCAAATGAAAGGGGTCTGGTACCAGGCCCGATCCCCGCGTAGAGTGTAAAATGAATCGCGGGCTTTCTTTGTTCCAGATGTTTAACCTTGTCGCGGTAGCTTTCATCTGTGATGGGAGGGACCGGGTTATTAGGCATATCAGCAACGTGGACGACCCCACCGTTGATGGCGGCGGCAGCGGCGGTACAGAAATCTTCTTTGTAGATTTGTGACTCACCAACATCGTCACGGGCATGGATATGAATATCACCCATGCCGGCAAAGATCAGACAGTCATCAGAGAATGTGAGGTCTGGAGTGCCCAGATCAGCCCCGACCTCGGCAATCTGGTTGCCTGAGAGGCGGATCTGGCTGTGAGAAGTTCCTGAAGAACTGACGAGAGTTCCTTGTATGATCATCGGACTGAAGTCATTCCGTAGCTGTGGTGGGTTGTCTCTATAGCGTGGTTGCGATCTGGCTTACCAGCCGACTGACATGTTGGTTTCGATGGCCAGTTGTGCTTCGTGGAGATCAGCGCCAGTGTCACGCATGTAAAGGCGAATGGCGTGGACTTTGTCACCGGAGGCTTTGAACAGGCATTCGCGTGCCATGTCGCAAGGCTCTGTGTGCCCTTCAATCCCGAGCAGGCGTTTTGAAATCACCCACATGTCGCGGGGCCGACGCGTGACTCTTAAAATTTCGTCCTCAGGATAATTTTCCTGGGCAGCATTTTCCGCTTCTTCTTGAGTATTAGCCCAACCCACCATGATATGTGCGTTTGTTTCAATCTCATAAAGAGCCATAATTCAACTCCAGTCTGAAGAATGGAAAAGTGATAATCTGACGAACGACGTCGAACAACAGGACTCTTTCGAAATAGTCGTGACAGTTCATACATAAACTCAGGAGTCTGAAATCGAACATTTCCGTGAGCTTTATTATAGCCAAGCAGGATTCCCGGGGAGAGTGTCTTCTGGAAAATGTTTCAAGAAAAACAAAAATCACGAATTATAACGGTATTTCGCTTAACCTGAATTGCCGGCAATCTTTAAATGTGATCAGAGAGATGGCATTCAAGCTGTCTATGAGGTAAAGCGGGCTTCCAATGCGAGTACCATCTGCTGACAAATGTTTCCAGCAGAGGGATCAGAAATCAGGTTGAGGAACAGCGGGTTTCAACTTTGGTGTTGCGCGTCCCACTTCTCTTCCGCCGCACTTTTTCGAAGATAAAATGGAATCAGGTCCCAGACTTCATTCAGTGGAGGCTGATTTGCAGCATTTTTCTGTAGAGTATTCGCTGTTATTTCCGCAACTTCAGCGGCCTGGGGCGTGCGGAATTCTTCTGTCAGCAGTCGGGGCGCAGACTGAAAATCCTCTGGAAGCAGAGCGATTCCC
>NZ_CAXAVM010000316.1:0-4276 GCF_963972345.1 uncultured Gimesia sp.
GGCAGCACCGCATCCACGGGAACCCGCTTTTCAGAGGTATGCGCGTTCTCCAGTTGAATGGGAGAGGCACAGTATGGACACTCAGAACTGGTGACAGAGTCGACAAACAGCAGCGTGGCGCCGCAACCTTCGCAGCGCACTTCCTGTTCCTGATCATCTTCTGACTGCTCCGGGTGTTCCCGCAGTTCGCGGAGGTGCGCCAGCATGGCGTGGATATCCTGCTCTTCAATTTCCCGATTCGGGTCAATGCCGATTTCTTTTTGAAAGCCGCAATGTCCACAACGGAGCTTCTGTGTTTTGATATTGAAGACCAGATCAGCGCCGCAGCCTTCACAGGGAAAAATGCGACCCTTTTGATCATCTATCCGTTCTCCCCCTCCGTCAAATGAGTCTTCCAGAAAGATCGGCTCATCGGCATCATGCGGTGGCAAAGGCGGTGGTGGTTGACTCATCTTTCGCTTTCCGGACTGAAGTCAGCGCGCCCTTCAATCTCTCTGAATCCGAATAAGATTATTCCCTGTCCCCGTGGAACACCTGGCTTACAGTAAACGTCATTTTCCTGCTCTGGATCAAATGTAATTTGCAGAAATCAATCCGGATAGTCAACCTGAACCAGGTACAATCCACATGCGGGCGCCGTCGGCCCGGCCTGCGCGCGGTCCATTCCTGCCAGAATGTTCTGTACATCGTTTGTGGTCCAGCGCCCCACGCCGACTTCAAGCAGCGTCCCGACAATCGCCCGCACCATATTGTATAAAAAACCGTCCGCGACAACATCAACGGTGATGAACTCCCTGGTCGCTGACTTCTGCGACGAAAGCTCAGCCTGTTCCAACACACCCCAGACTGGCCAGACACCAGTACGCTGCACCGTCAGTTCTTTCATTGTCCGCACACTGGTGGCTTTATTCGGGTAATGTGATTCAAAACAGCGGAAATCATGCTTGCCCAGCAGCTCCTGACCGGCGGCATGCATCCGCTCGGCGTCCAGCGGGCGGCCAAACTCACTCACATATTTTTTCAGGAACGGATAAGGAACCGTGGAATTATGGATCACATACCGATATCGCTTCTGAACCGCGGAATAGGTCGCATGAAACGCCGACGATACTTCCCGCGCTTCACGGACACAGATACTGTCCGGGAGAAACCGCTGCAAACCTGTCTGCAGGTTTTTACAGGGGATTGTAGAGTCCGTCTGAAAACTGGCGACCTGCCCTAAAGCGTGCACGCCGGCATCGGTACGACCGGCTACCAGCACCGGACTTCGCTGCTGAGTGAGTTGCTCAATCGCTGTCTCGACACAGGCCTGAACCGATGGCCCATTCGGCTGCACCTGCCAGCCCGCGTATTCCGATCCGTCATAAGCCAACGTCAGTTTGATATTTCTCATGAACGCTCAATCAGCAGAGAATACAGAAGCAGAAATCGAGATCGCCGGGAAGCGCTCTTTACAGCCCCAGTTTCTCTTTCCAGTACTGTGTCTGTTCCTGCACCGGTGCTTCTCCCCCCGAACCAAAACTGCACAGTGCCGCCATCGCGTTACGCGCCCCCAGAACCTGGTAAATGTCCTCTTCAATTTGCGGACAGGCCTGCTGCAATTCTTCTAAAGACAGATCCACCAGTCGAATGGACCGCGATTCACACAGCGAAACCAGTTTCCCGACGATGCCATGCCCGGTCCGCATTGGTGTCCCTTTTTTGATCAGGTATTCCATCAATGCGGTCGCGTCAAGAAATCCGTCTTCGAGTTTATTGGCAATTGTTTCCTGCTGCAGTTCTGCTCCTTCTACCATCGCTGCTGCCAGTTCCAGGCAGGCAGCCACTGTATCATAAGCATCAAACAGCGCCAGCTTGTCTTCCTGCATATCCCGGTTATAAGCCATCGGCAGACCTTTCAGCAGTACCAGGATCTGCTGCACATCGGAAATCGGTCGGGCCGACTTGCCACGAATCAGTTCCAGCACATCCGGATTTCGCTTTTGAGGCATGATTGACGAACCCGTGGTAAAGGCATCGGGCAGTTTGATAAAACCGAATTCTGTCGAGAACCAGGCGATCCATTCCTCTGCCCAGTTACTCAGATGGGTCGCGATCAATGCCATACAGAAGCAGAATTCCGCCAGGTAGTCCCGGTCACTGGAAATATCCAGACTGTTACGCGCCACATCGGTAAATTCCAGCAGTTCAGCCGTGTAATGCCGATCAATGGGTAATGAAGTTCCCGCCAGGGCAGCCCCTCCCAGCGGCGAAATATTCACGCGTTTCAGACAGTCTGCCAGGCGCTGTCGATCACGGTCGAACTTCTCACAGTAAGCCAGCCAGTAATGGGCGGCTTTGACCGGCTGGGCCCGCTGCAGATGCGTGAAGCCTGGCAGTACAAGATCCTGGTCCCGATCGCAGCGTTCTACAAATGCAATCTGCAGATCTTTGAGCAGCCCGTCCACGCGTTGAATTGCCTCGCGCGTGTAGAGCTTCAGATCGGTCGAAACCTGATCATTGCGGCTCCGGGCCGTATGCAGTTTTCGGCCCACATCACCTACTCGCTCAATCAGCGCGCTTTCAATGTGCATGTGGATATCTTCCAGTTCGAACCGAAACTCGAAATTCCCCGCTTCGATTTCACTGCCGATCCGGGTCAGCGTCTCAACGATCTGCGCGCATTCGTCATCGCTGATCAGGCCCACTTTGGCCAGCATCCGGGCGTGCGCCTGTGATCCCTGAATGTCTACCGCCGCCAGTCGGCTGTCAAAACTGATCGATTCCGTAAACGCTTCCACGCGGGCATCAGTCTGCTGTTGAAATCGTCCTCCCCAGGCTTTCGCGGCCACGGTGTATCTCCACTGCATGTTGAATTTGAAAGTTGAACTCGGTTCTCTGCTGTTGAAGACAACAGGCCCTGCACGTGAGATTAATCAGCAGACCGCCATCCATCAAGCCGCCTGCCAGCCTGGAGTCAAAATGCTGCGATAATTTATGTTTTTTCACCCGGTAATCAGGATTTTTATTGGTAAATGGTCTCTTTCCCCTCCTACGATGGGATCCAGAGCGTTGTTTTTTTGCCACGCATCAAGCCATCTGAAGACCATGATTTGAACTTTGAAGTCACTGCCATGAAAAACCTGCTGCCAATCCTGACTATCGTCGCCTGTCTGCTGGGAACGTCTCACTACCAGACTTCACACGCCGCCATTCAAGCCCGGAAACCGGCAAACGATTCAGAAACCACAACCGCATCTGCTACCACTGACACCGTTCCTGAATGGATTGTTCAGATCTCGCCGACTCCGGGTATGAACTCCTATGCCACCCGGGAAACCCGTTTCCCCCTGGAGCAAGGTCCGCAGCCTGTCAGCAGCAAGTCTGACAGCAATGACCTGATCATCATCGCACCGCGTGAGATTCCTCATGTCAACTCCACCGCGGTCTGTGAAAACTGCACCACCCGTTCGACGCCGATCAATCGCAGTTATTACCTGCGATCCATGCCCTGGTATCAGCGTTACACATTTGCCGGTATGCAGGGGTCCCCGGCCAGTTACATGTATGGCGACTTCATTCGTTCCGACTGGTTTGGATCGCCTTACCGGGGGAACACATTCTATTACAACGGTTACCGACCTTCCTTCCGCTTTGGTTCACTGCAGTTCCGTGGGTTCGGCAATTATGATCGCATGTATAATCCGCGGATCATTCCCTTTGGATATCAGTTCGCCGGATTACGGGATTTTTACGCGGCACTCGCGATTGCTTCCCAGCTTGGCTTATAGTCAGACTCTCAATGTCAGCGAAAACATGCCTCTCTGTGCCGAGGGGATTGCATCCACAGAACGCTCCTGCTAGTTTTCAGTTTTCAACCTGCTCACAGGTTTCATAATCGCGACTGATCCTCGAAGGAGTCTGAATATCAATGACGACTGTAGCTCCCAAAGCCGTCGTTCTCGTCAGTGGAGGCCTTGATTCGGCAACGACATTAGCCATCGCCGCGCATGCCGGGTTCGAACTGTATGCCCTGTCATTCGATTACGGCCAGCGTCATCGGCAGGAACTGGAAGCAGCAAAGAAAGTCTGTCAGGCATTTGATGTCAAAAAGTTTGTCACCTTCCCCCTGGATTTACGCGTTTTTGGCGGTTCTGCATTGACGGCGGATATCGATGTCCCCAAAGATCGCACCGAACACGATCTGGAAACCGGCATCCCCATCACTTATGTTCCCGCGCGAAATACCGTTTTTCTCTCAATCGCATTAGCGTGGGCAGAAACGCTGAATGCCTAT
>NZ_CAXAVM010000317.1:0-4163 GCF_963972345.1 uncultured Gimesia sp.
GGCAGCAGAGCTGGATTATCGAGGATGACTATAATGGCGAGTTTCGGTACACGGTACGTCCGCATCCGGCACTTTGCAGTCTGGATCAGCGCGGCAGAACGATTTATATGGGTTCTTTCAGCAAGCTGCTTTTTCCAGCGATTCGGCTGGGGTTCCTGATTGTGCCTGAACAGATCGCAGGTGCGTTTTCGTATGCCCGCTGGTTGAATGATCGGTTCTCTCCGCCGTTGATGCAGATGGTGCTGCATCGATTTATTGAATCGGGTCAGTTCCTGAAACACATTCGACAGATGCGATCGCTGTACCATACGCGCCAGACGTGTCTGTATGAAGCATTAATGAGCGAACTGGGGGATACGATTGACGTGGAACTGCCCGAATCGGGCATGCATCTGGTGGTGCAGGGCAAGACGGCGAAACAGGACCGGGCCCTGATGGACGCTGCACAGCGGGCCGGTGTGGAATTTCATCCGGTACACATCTATGCCCGGGAGCCGAAACAGGCCCGCGGGTTGATCCTGGGCTTCGCGGCCTTTGATGAGCAGTCGATCCGGCAAGCGGTGCGCGCGTGGGCAGCGGCGCTGGGTGATTAAAAAGGGGTCAGGAACCTTAATTATAAGGTTCCTGACCCCTTTTTAATCACCAACTGATTTCTGTTTGTTACGCGGCCATGGATTCTGTTCTGATTTCTGAGTCTTTTTCCAATACGACCGGTGCCTGCGCAGTTATTAAATATTTCGTGCGGAGTTTTAAGAAAGGTGACTCAATAAATCGAAAACTGAGAAAACCGATCGGCACCATCATTAAAAAGCCCAGGACTGAATAACAGAAAGCCATATATAAATTCGAGGCAGGCATAATATAGGTAGCCATAAGTGCCACCATTTTTTGATAGAAAAAGAAGTGTAATAAATAGATCGAGTAAGAATAAGTGCCGATTTTCGCAATGAACTGAGACACTTTCCCGGTGGAATGTGAAAACGAACTATCGTACCAGGCAATTAGTAATGCGTATACGAATCCTTCGACGGTGGATAAATAAACCCATACAAAACGATTCGAAGGATAGGATGGGTTAAACCAAAAGCCGGCTGCTTTATCAAAGTACCAATAAAAAATGGAAAAAGCTAAGATGCTTCCGGCTACCAGGTAGTGGCGCCCAGTAATAAATGCTCGACATTGGTAGGCAATCATTCCCAGGAGAAATTGGTCAATGCGCCCAAAAATGGTCCAGTATGAAAACCATTGAAGATCACCATATTCTTTTTGTAAAAAAATTCGAAGTAAAAACGCTACTCCGACCGTAATGGCAAGCGCATATTTCGACTTCCGCATGAGAAACAATAAAAGCGGTAACATTAAGTAGAAATGCCATTCAACAGTAATAGACCAACCTCCGTTAGGGAGAACGGGTTCGATCATTCCATCACGAATCTGTATAAAATAAGGATATAAGCTCTCTCCGCTCCAATATTTCTGAATACCCACAATGCTCAGTACAAATACCATTAAAGGGGCCAGCCTGATAAAACGGTTCCAGAAAAATGCGGTATACTTTATTTTCTTTCCGGCCAGCAGTTTGGCAAATAAATAACCACTCAGGGTCATAAATAATGCCACTCCTGTGTGCCCTTCGTTAAATAGCGAAAGGGGAAAGAAAGATGGATCCTGATAGGAATGAAACATTTCATAGAACATGTGCCAAGAGAAGACCATAAACGCCGCAAGAGCCCGGAGATGATCCAACCCGATATAGTATTGACCACATGATGACTTCATAAAAATATCCTGTTTTCATTAATTTATCCAAAAGCAATTTGCGTTGGATCAATTATGAGCCTGTCATATCACAAAATCTGTTTGAAGCGAGTAACATTGTCCCAAGGCGCGCCGGCAAAAGGAGGCGCGTTCTTGTTTTCTGCAGAATGCGACGCTAGAGCCCCCAGTCATTGTTTTGAATTAAAATTCGAGAAACGTAAGAAACTTGGAGGCTAATGTAATGGCAATATGAATTTTATGAACCCTGATGATTTGGATGGGTAAACTAATCTCAATCTAAAAATAGGGCAATAGCGATATTTGTCAGAACACTATGTTCTGCTTGTTTAGTATTAAATATTTATTTTGTGCGTGATCACTGCCATAAGATTCACTTCAGCAGGCTGAATGTGAACTATTACCCCGATGATCAATTAAATCAGGCGATCTGTAAGTAGAGTTATCAAAGTCTGCTATTACACATCCTTAGTTTATGATTTCCATATGCGATTCATCCCCAAAATAAGAATCTGGATTGTTTGAAGTGCTGAATTCATCAGTGTGCCGAAACTGGATGAAGCTATCGCCACGAAGACTGATCTATCTAGTTCAGCTGCATTTGCGACCTGCTCAACTCTCCTCTGATTCGAGACTGGAGCGATTTCTGTCTCAACACAAATGGGAAATGTCGGTTAAAGAAGTTCTGGAGTAACTTCGTCATTATTTTCTCTAAAGTGAACTTGCAGCGCCTCAACGTTTGCTCATATAAACCTGCTCTAAGTCGGTGCCAAGGGCTTTACTTCCATATACGATCAGTTGTTTGAGGTGGAACTGTTGTCTGGAATTGATGCTTCACCTGAAAGCATGAAATGAGTGATCCTGATGAGTTCGCGAAAACCATTCACTCGATACCGAAGCGGAAAGCAACTACTTTACTGCGAGACTTTTTCACGCGTGTGATAATGGGGTGACAGGTTTGACAAGGAGACAGCTACGTGGAGCAAAATGAACTCAATCCTTCTGCCGTACAAAGGCGACTCTATTGGCCACAACTTGATGGCCTGCGGTTTTTAGCAGCTATGTTGGTGATCCTTCATCACGCCCCGCTTCCTCCCGGTATCCCGAAGATCCTGGGAGCAATCGGCTGGATGGGGGTGGATTTGTTTCTCGTGCTTAGTGCATACCTGCTTGCGCGAATGCTGCGCGAAGAGGTAGAAACCACCAATGAAATTCGATTGAGTAAATACTTTGCCCGGCGTGTGTTGCGAATCTGGCCGCTTTTTTGGGGTATTGTGACAGCTGCTCTGTGTTTAACGATCTACACGGGTGAGGTCAACGGTCAGATGCTTGGCCTATGGTTGAGTCACATCACGTTTTTTAACAATTTCCTGGGATTCGACGCATATTTGCCTTATACGGGGCATCTGTGGACGATTTCACTGGAGGAGCAGTTTTACTTAGCAATTCCATTTGTCTTACCAATCTTGATGAGACAGTCGACTCGACGGATCGTCGTGTTGCTCATATCGGCCTTGTCCTTCTTGATACTTACAAGAGTTGCTTGCGTACTCATGGGGTTAAGTCAAGCATCCATTTGGATGACACCATT
The DNA here is from genome assembly GCF_963972345.1 of uncultured Gimesia sp. NCBI lineage: Bacteria > Pseudomonadati > Planctomycetota > Planctomycetia > Planctomycetales > Planctomycetaceae > Gimesia > uncultured Gimesia sp. The sequence continues at coordinate 3,368 of NZ_CAXAVM010000317.1, forward strand.
GCGAGGCGATGCATTTATATTAGGTATTGGATTCGCCCTTGGTGCGTTCGATCGCCTGTATCATTCAGTAAGCGGAAACAGTTTGTTTGTGTCGGGATTTCTACTGCTCTTCGGCGCTCACCTTCTGGGCTCACCTGGCTTGATGACTTGGAAAACCGTACTCCTTTATACGGTGACCGACACCGCATGCCTGTTGATGCTCATGGGATGTATGAAAGGCACACTGGTAAATAGTATCTTTTGCACACGCCCCGTGCGTTACCTCGGCAGGATCTCGTTTGGTCTTTATGTCTTCCACTTCGTCTCGATTGGCATTGCCACAAAACTAGTGAAAAAATGGGACTTGCAAGAAAGTGGCTGGCTGCAATTTGCTCTAATCTTGGTCTTCACACTCGTGCTTTCGGTGATGTCCTACGAATTGTATGAAAAGTGGTTCTTGAGATTTAAGCATCACTTTGAGGTCGTCCCCAACCGGCCACATTAGCCCTGGTGTTGCTCACGACATTCCACGGGACAGTAAAAGGTGCCATTCCTTCCGGACACCTTTTTCAGTTCAAAGAGAGCTTTTCTACTGAGCATTCCTGACCCCTTTTTAATCCTTTTGTGAATAGTGATGACGCCTTTTTAATCCGCGTCTTTCATTGGTTCGGGATTTTCATCTGCGGGGTGTGGGGGACTTCTTTTATAATGCTTTGTGAAACGGGTAAGGGAGCCGTGATTATCTTCATCGTTGGGCAAGCCAACGATGCCACCCGACGCGCCCGTCTGATTTTGTAGGAGGCATTGCAATTAATAG
>NZ_CAXAVM010000318.1:0-4108 GCF_963972345.1 uncultured Gimesia sp.
TCCAATGCCGATTTGATTTGTGAGACGCGCTCGTCGAGAAATTCCGGATCCACCAGTGTCCGCCGGGCCGGTAGTCGGAGTGATGCAACCGACAGGTTAAATTCTTCCAGCAGTTTGCGAAACTGTCGTTCTCCGGAAGCGCCGAATGAAGCAGGTGAAATTTCATTTTGCACATCGAGTTGTACTCCGCGCGATCCGATCTGGGCGGCTGTTTTAATAGCGCGTTTGATGGGCTGACCAAAATGGCGGGTCGCGACTGCGAGTTTGAAGCGTGACATTATTTTCCTTAAATCAATGCTGTTTGCAGGCATTTTAACTGTGTGGAATAACTGCGGCAATCGGATTGACTGGCAAAGTTTATCTAACTGTCTCTGAAAAGAGAATGATATCCCCGCGTTATCAGATCAGGATCCGGAAAATGAGCTTTCCCAGGCTGTTCCTGATTGAGATTCGATCAAAAAATGGTCGATCTTGTTTAAAGAGAAACAATACTGTTCGGAAACCTTCCATGATACTGTCATCGCTTGCAACCTGCTACCTTGCCTTACTGGCCGGTTTACCCGTTGAGGGTAATCTCGTGGAAGATACGTTGCCCGTGCTGTCCTATTCGTTTGAAACGAGTCAGGATCAGGACTTCGACGATCTGCCAGATGACTGGTCAAGAAGGAAGGGGCCCGGGTATCCACAATATGTCAATGTGAGCATTGACCGGAACCTGGGGCATACAGGCCAGCAGAGCCTCCACTTCGGTGTGAACGGCGGGCATGCCACCATTTATTCTCCACCGGAAAAAATCGACGCCGACCATGCCTATGTATTTCGTGGATATATTAAAACGCAGAAACTTGTACATGATGCTGCGTTGATATCCATTTCATTTCTGGATCATAAAAGACAACGCGTTCAGCATTTCGTCAGCCAGCCTGTATCAGGAACGCATAAGGACTGGGTCGAAGTGACGCTGGGCCCGTTGACTCCCCAGGCCAATGTGCGGTTCATTGTTCTTGGTTGTCATCTGGCGCATAACGATCAAAAAGATATTTCCGGGGATGCCTGGTTTGATGATCTGTGGGTGGGCAGCTTACCGCAACTGGATATCTTAAATAATTACCATCGCCATTTTGTGGATCGTTCTGCAGAAATCCGGGTCAGCAGTCGCATCAGCGGCTTGAATCCCGACAACCAATATCGGCTGGATCTGGAACTGGTAGACAATACGAATCGACACATTGCCGATTCCTCGCTGGCCCTGGTTACCAATCCGGAGAGTCTCAAAGCCGTTGAGAATAGCCGGTTACTCGATGGAAATAATCATACGGAAGTCTGGCGTTTGCAGCCTATGGAATATGGGTTTTATGAAGTCAGATCCAGACTGGTCAGGGATCAGAAATCCATCCTGGAAAAGAAAACCACCTTTGCAGTGATTGATCTGGTCACTCCCAGATCCACGGGAGAATTCGGCTGGACCATCACCGAAGAAGATGAAGATTTGCCTGTGAATGAACTGCCGGATATCGCAGCACAGGCGGGGATCAACTGGATCAAGTATCCGCTCTGGAGTGTAATGGAATCCGCTGACATCCATCGCACGAGTCGCGTTGCAGAAATGCTGGACCAGTTTGGCAATCGGGGAATCACTCCTGTGGGACTGTTGAATCATCCACCGAAAAAATTACGTTCCCAGTTCGCGAAAGACTGGCTGGGGGTGAGCGGGATATTTACGATGCCTGCGAGTTTCTGGTCTCCTTCGCTGGAGGAAGTTTTTGCGCGATACACTTCTCTGGTGAATTACTGGCAGCTGGGAGGCGATGATGACAACAGCTTCATCGGACTGCAAAATCTCGACGAAACTCTAAAGAAGGTAAAGCAGCAGCTGGATTTAATCGGTCGAGATACTCATGTCGGCATCCACTGGGACTGGAAGACTCCCCTGCCGACAGACAGCATGCCTCAGAGTTTTGTATCGATTAATAACCAGGAACGGCTTTCCGTGGAGGAGCTGTCGCGTGAACTCCAGAATGCCCGCCTGACCCCGGGGGGCAGCCCACGCTGGGTTACATTAACTCCACTGCCAAAAAATGGATACACTCCGGAAGAGCGGAGCATTGATCTTGCCAAGCGCATGGTGACGGCAAAATATCTGGGTGCAGATGCGATCTTTGCCAGCTCCGTATTCCACGAGCAGTACGGTTTACTCAATCGAAACGGTTCACCGACCTTATTGTTTCTGCCCTGGCGAACGGTTGCGATTGCTCTGCAGGGAGCACGGTATCAGGGGGCCTTTAATATGCCCAATAAGAGCACCAATCATGTTTTCATACGAGATGATGAGGCAATCGTTGTTGTCTGGAATGACGAACCAACCGAAGAGGTGATGTATCTGGGCGAAGATGTGGTCGCCACGGATGTCTGGGGCAGACGCATTAACCTGGAACGCGATTCCACCACCCATCGTCATACTTTACCCGTCAGTTCTTCTCCCCTGATATTGCGGAAGTGTAATCAGCAGATCGCCAACTGGAGGCTGGCGGCTCAATTTGAAATCGGAAAGTCAAGAAGTGAGTATGGAGGTCATGCAGATGCAGTGCTCGGGAAAAATACATTCCTGCAGAGTGTGCGGGGAAAAGCAGTCTTAAACGTACCCCGGGGCTGGGAAGTAGAACCACAGGAATGGGTCTTCGATACCGGTGCAGGAGAAAATTTCCGCCTGCAAACGTTTATGACTTTGCCTTCGAACGCCAGCCTGGGCAGAAAAGATGTTTCCATTGATTTTGATATTTTTGCAGAACGCAAATATTCGATTCGAGTCCACCGGTCCTACCATGTAGGATTAGGGGATATTATGGTGCAGGTCACTGATAAAAAGCTTGAAGGAAATGTACTGGAAATCGAGCAGATTATAGTCAATAACACCTCACCCCTGGAGACACTTCAGTTTCGCTGCAGTCTGTTCATACCTAATATGAAACGAATGCAACGGTTTATCACCGAACTGAAACAGGGGCAGGATCGGAAGCTGTATTACATTCCTGATGCTAATGCGCTCAAAGGAAAAGAACTCTGGCTGAGAGCCGAACAGGTCAATGGACGGCGGATCCTCAATTACCGCTGGACAGTGGGGGAGGACTGGGACAAACCTGATGCGATCTCCAGAAAACAGAGAAGAGCAGAAGATACGACACGAGTTCGCTAAGGAAACAGCTTGGTTTCAGGCAGCAGAAAGATCTTCATCTTCCTCTTCACCGTTGTCTTCAACAACTCCTGCGGACTCTGTCACTTCGCTGACTTCTTCTACGGCAGGTTCCAGTTCGGTTTCTTCTTCGCTGGTTTCTGATGTTTTCTTTGATGGTTCCGGCCTGGTACGAAGTGCTTCTCCCATGGGTAAATCATCCAGATTTTTCAATCCAAAGATTTCCAGGAATTTGCGTGTCGACTCATACAAAAAAGGGCGCCCGAGAGAGTCATCTTTACCACCAATTCTTACCAGCCCACGGTCCATCAACTGCTTTAACATTTCAGCACTCTGGACTCCCCGGATTGATTCAATGTCGGCTCGCGTGATGGGTTGTCGATATACGACGATCGCCAGCGTTTCCATGGCAGGTGCAGAAAGCTTCAATGCCGCCTGTCTCTGGTGCAGTTTATTGAGCCAGAACGAAAATTGTGGCTGCGTCATCATCTGGTAACCAGTGGCCACCCGTTTGATGTGGAACGCGGAGTGTGTCGCTTCCAGTGCCGCATTGAGCTGATCGATCAGTTCTTTGGCCTCACTGGCATTGGCGAGTGTTGCCAGTTGTGCAATTTTTCTCGTTGAGAGTGCGCTATCTGCTACAAACAGCACTGCTTCCACTTTAGCCATCTTCACTGTTCGCCGGGTTTCTACTTCTGGACCGGAGTGAAACTGAAGCTGATCATTCTGTGCCGAGCGGATTAAAAAATTCCAGCGAAACGCATTCGCTGATGACTGGCGGGCAATCGAGGTCAGACGGGCAGACGCTGCAACCGTTCTGTCAATGGAACCAGTATGATACGAAGAGGAGTGAAGCATTGATGGTCTACCGAACCGTAAAGTTTTGAGTGTAAGTCGCGACTTTCTGGCTGATTTCAT
>NZ_CAXAVM010000319.1:0-4107 GCF_963972345.1 uncultured Gimesia sp.
CTTCGATCGCCCGCACGGGCCTTACGAAATTGACATTCGCCACTGGCAGGAAATTTCCCGCCGCCCGCTGAAACAGCAAAGCAACCAGCGCACGCTGATGCGCCGCTGAAATCATTTGCCTTTCACATTGACATCAAAATCGACATCGGATGCATCCGCTGTCACGTCAACCTCTGTTTTAAATTCGGTAAACAACATCGGGGGATCACCGCCTGGTACCGTTGCTTCGGTGGAAGCGTAGCCATTCAGCATCGCAATATGCGGTCCGGAAACAGGGCCTTTATTCGGATCGGTATGCCAGCGACCATTTTCAATCGTGCCGACGGCCCCTGGTCCCTGATTTCCCTTAGCCGTATCGGGCATCAGTATAACCTGACCCGCTGGCACAGGCTGACCATTATGCAGTACCTGTCCTGAAAGCACGAATCGCTCCGGACCTGTGGAATCAGTGCCGCAGCCGAGCAAAAACAGGCAACAGACACCCACATTCATCCAACACAATAACCGGGCTCCAACTTGTTTCAATTGATGTTTCAAAACGTGTATCCTCCGACCGGCAGTCCATCTGCAATGATTCCGAGAGTCTGATAAGTACTCAAGTCGATATTTTCACTGATGAAATGCACGGAGCCATCACCCATCAGAAAATGTGCTCCTCCGATATGGTTACTTCCAAAATAAGAAGTAGCCACCTCGAGTTTGTAACCATCTCGATGCGGGACGAACGTAGAACCGTTTACTGGCAGATAAGTACCACCAACCTGGGCCGGCGCATCTCCCCAGGACGTCGTCGCCCAGGTCATCCAGTAGGTTGCTGCTGAACCACTACTGGCCCAGAGCGTCTGATAGCGGCTCTCCCCCAGCATGAAGACATTCGAAGAACCATCCGTAATATCTCGCATACGGGTGCTGGAGTCAGAATAAAAAATCCCGTTGAAGAAATACGTGCGAATATTATAAGCCCGACAGGCTTTCCCGATCGCTGCCATCGCGGTGTAGTCACCGCCCCCCTGCACTCCCAGGTAATTGTTATTGGCATGTGATTCATTGGAATTCGGATCAGAAGGACATTCGAAGTTGACATTTCGCAGTTCCTGCAGTGTCTCGTTCACAGCGTCCCCGGTTCCATTCTGCAGGTTTCGGAACTTCGCGTTGAAGTCAAACTTGTTATAGAGCGTGGACTGCTCAATGTACGGTAATATCAGAATCGTCCAGGGGGCAGAGCGGGTCCCGCCTGTTGTGCAGGTTCCCCCCGATGAGCCACGTCGTGCAGCTGTTTCGATATAAGCGGGAGGCAGCCGATTGAAGGTGTCGTGATAATTATGAAGCGCCAGTCCCAACTGCTTCAACTTGTTCTTGCAGGTCGAGCGACGCGCCGCTTCACGGGCCTGCTGAACGGCTGGCAACAGAAGCGCGATGAGAATCGCAATGATGGCAATGACAACTAATAATTCAATGAGTGTGAAACCGCGCTGCTGCCTTTTATGAGAGCTCATGTAAAAAATCCTTGGTCGAATCTTTACAGAGGTTGACATGAGCCCTGCCATACCATTTCTACCTTAATAAACTATCCTAATAGAACATTTGACTAAAGCAAGGACAAATTTTCAGACTTTTGTTCGAATTGTGTTTTCTGCTGTAAAGCCCGATTTTAATGCGGAAAGTGGGGATTGCCTTTTTATAATGAATTCGCACCAGTCACCAGAGCTTGAAAAACATTTAGGACAGGAGAGTTAGATGAACCAGGAAGAAGTCGTCCGCCATTATCAGACGCAGGGATTTGTCCATGTTCCCGCCTGGTATGCAGGTGAGGAACTGGCTGAAATCAGGTCCGCCGTCGAACGCTATAACCGGGAAGTCGTACCGGGCCTGCCTGACAGTGATGTCGTGTTTGAAGCCGACGGGACTGCGATTCGTAACTGCTGGCGGATGCAGACCCATGATTCTTTCTTCGCACAGCTTTCGCAGTCAGATAGAGTACAGACCCTGATTGCAGAACTGGTCAACGGCACGCCAACCTGCATGGGCGTGGAAACCTTTAACAAGCCGGCAAAGGTTGGTTCCGGCGTGCCACCGCATCAGGACAACGCTTATTTCTGCCAGACACCACCCGATGTGCTTACCGTCTGGATCGCCCTGGATGATGTCACTCCGGAAAATGGTCCCGTACATTACCTGCCCGGTTCTCATACAGAGGGCGTGCATGAACACGTTCCTTCCGGCGTGAAAGGAAATTCCTTTGGACTGGCAGAGCCGGTAGAAGAATCTCACGCAAAAGCGGCTCTGCTCAAGGCGGGTGATATCCTGATTCATCACTGTCAGACGATTCACTTCAGCGCACCGAATGTCAGTGACTTCCCCCGGCTGGGACTGTTGCTCGTCTTCCGCGGCACACACACGCAGGATTCCCCGGAGATGAAAGCCGCCTACCAGAAAGCACGGGCGTTGATGGAGGCGGGAACCAGTTGAAAAATATTGCAGGACATAGTGGTGAGTAAATTTACCAAGTGTTCACTTCCTGTCTCTCTCAAATTTCGGTGAAAACAGTTCGATTCGCGAAGAAAAGGGGACTCAGAGTTACTTTCCGGCGATTTAAAGTGACTTGCGTACCCCGTCCCGCTTGATTTTCCGTGTTTTGACGCTTAGATAAGGTATTCAGCAACGCGTTTCCGTTATCTGAGGAAGCGATTGTCCGTTTATTGACTTCAAAAAAACAGTGCCCTAAAATCGCTATCTTAGCATTGTTTAATAATTCTTTAGAAAGACACAGGGAGAGAATCGAATCAGCGGGCCTGGTACAAACAGGTTGCTGATCCACATTTTCGGTTCTTATTTCGCTCGCCAAATAAAACAAAGGGGAATGACAACGATGAGTGACCAGGCTAACGAAAACATTGAAAGTGTGCTTCAGGAAACTCGATCATTTCCGCCGCCAGCCGAGTTTGTGGAACAGGCCAATATCTCCAGCATGGAAGAATATCAGAAGCTCTGGAACCGGGCCAAAGACGATCCCGCCGGCTTCTGGGGTGATCTGGCGCAAGACCTGGAATGGTCTCAGCCGTACGAGAGTGTAATCGAAGGCGAAATGCCCGAAACCAAATGGTTCAAAGGCGGCAAGATCAATGCTTCGGTCAACTGCATCGACCGTCACCTCGACAGCTGGCGCAAGAACAAAGCCGCGATCATCTGGGAAGGGGAACCCGGCGATACCCGCGTGCTCCGCTATCAGGACCTGTACCGCGAAGTCTGCAAATTTGCCAACTGTCTGAAAAAGCTGGGCGTGGAAACAGGCGACCGCGTGACACTCTACATGCCCATGGTTCCTGAACTGGCGATTGCCATGCTGGCCTGCTCGCGTATCGGAGCAACGCATTCGATCATCTTCGGTGGCTTCAGTGCCGACGCCATTGCTGACCGTAACAATGACGCCCAGGCAAAACTGGTCATCACCGCCGATGGTGGCTGGCGACGTGGTAAAAACATTCCGCTCAAGGAAGCCGTCGACCAGAGCATGGAAAAATCTCCCAGTGTCGAAAAAGTGGTCGTCTACCGTCGCACCGGCTGTGAAGTGGATATGGTCCCCGACCGTGACTACTGGTGGCATGATCTGATGGATGACGCCTCACCGGAATGCGATCCGGCGGAACTCGACAGCGATCACCCGCTGTTCATTCTCTACACTTCCGGAAGTACCGGCAAACCCAAAGGCGTGCAACACTCCACCGGCGGTTATCTGCTGGGAGCCAAAATGACCTCCGAGTGGGTCTTCGATCTGAAAGAAGACGACACCTACTGGTGCACCGCCGACATCGGCTGGATCACCGGTCACAGCTACATCGTGTATGGCCCACTCGCCAACGGTGCCACAACCGTGATGTATGAAGGCGCTCCCAACTGGCCCGATGAAGGTCGCTTCTGGGAAATCGTCGAAAAGTACCAGGTTAACATCTTCTACACCGCACCGACGGCCATCCGTGCCTTCATTAAGTGGGGCGATGAATGGCCGAACAAATACGATCTGTCCAGCCTGCGTCTGCTGGGAACCGTCGGTGAACCGATCAATCCCGAAGCCTGGATGTGGTATCACAGAGTCATCGGCCAGGAGCG
>NZ_CAXAVM010000320.1:0-4067 GCF_963972345.1 uncultured Gimesia sp.
AACAGGTGGCTTGTGTTTCAGTGCACTGTAAACTGGTCACGCGCGCGACTCAGTTTGTCGCTTATCGCCAGCGGCGCGGCGGCGTCAAGGGGAGTTTATTCAGCGTGAGTGATCAAATGAGGAGAACAGAATTATCAGGAGTGAACGATGAGGGCAGCTGCTTTAGTGGACATCAGTTTGAGTATTTCGAGGGGCACGAAGTGGGGGGAGCGTCGTTCGACCGGGCAGGCGATGCGGTGCGAGTGGCGAGGATGCCTGGTGCGGAGGTCTGGCTGTGATCGGTGCCTGCGTAGATGCTGAAGTCGTCGAAGAAGAATTTCTCGTGATGCGAGATACCGTTGTATGAGAGCCGGGCCGACGGATCGGTAGAAATATATCCTGATTTGTAATCCGAAAGTCGCCTCCTCTGGTAAATCGGCAACAGATTGGTTAGAAACAGGTTTCCAACCCTTCGTTTTCGAATTGACAGAAATTACAAGACACAACAGGCCTGACAATGCTGCTTCCTATCATCGCTATCATCGCCGGACTCGCTCTCTTGATCTGGAGTACCGACTGGTTTATCGATGGTGCGGCAGCCGTCTCGAGATATTTCGGCATGTCTTCACTGTTGATCGGAATGGTTGTGGTTGGATTTGGGACATCATTACCGGAAATGGTGGTTTCGGTGATTTCCGCTGCAGAAGGAAATGCAGGCATCGCGCTCGGGAATGCGTATGGCTCGAATATTACTAATATCGCGCTGATCCTCGGGCTGACTGCGCTCATCAATCCGCTGACGGTCAATTCCAAAGTCCTTCGTAAAGAGTTGCCCGTTCTGACAGGATGTACGCTGCTGGCTGCGTGGCAGGTCTGGAATGGAATCATCAGCCGACTGGATGCGATTGTCCTGCTGTCGGTCTTTGCTCTCCTGGTCGGCTGGACGATCTGGCAGACAGTTCGAAATCCCAGCGATGAACTCGAAGCCGAAATGGAACGCGAACTGGCCAGCAATGCCCTGCCGTTACGTACCGCGGTGATCCGGTTGTTAGTGGGACTGACACTGGTTGTTATCAGCTCCCGCATCCTGGTCTGGGGAGCCGTCGAACTGGCGCACCTGTTTGGAGTGAGTGATCTGCTGATCGGCTTAACCATCGTCGCGATTGGCACGTCCCTGCCTGAACTGGCTTCCTCAATCATCGCCACCCGGAAAGGAGAATACGATATTGCCGTCGGCAATGTGATCGGTTCCAACCTGTTCAATACCCTGGCCGTGGTCGGTTTAGCCGGTGTGATCCAGCCTATTGACGTTGATCCGTCGCTGTTCAACAGGGACATCCTTGTCATGCTGAGCCTGACGTTATCGCTGTTTGTCCTGGGATTCGGGTGGAAGGGCCCGGGCCGCATCAACCGGATCGAGGGAAGTTTTCTGCTGCTCTGTTACTTCGGCTATACCACCTGGTTAGTCCGCACCGCGATGATGTAAGTGATTCTGCCGACGCAGGTGGCTGTGATGTCACCCTGTGTGAGAGTGAAACAGAACAGGGAGGTTTTTATCGGCCTGAAGCGCCACTCCAGGCCTCTGAGTTGCAGAACGAACGTTCAAAGAGAGGGTTTGACCTGACTCATATTTGCGAGATAAATTAATCTAACCTTGACAAACAAAGCTTCCTCTATGATAGTTCGTAAAGTAAATCGAGAAGGATCTCAGCAATATGAACTGGCTTCGCAAAATAGTGATAACCTGGATGGTGGCAACGGCCGTGCATGCCCCGTTCCCGGTCTGCGATGGTGATAATCTCGCCAGCGGTCAGACTGTATCACTCCATATTGCTGTTCTAGACCAGTCTTTTGATCTCGATTTTGTCTTACTGGGTTGCGATCTCCCCGATGACTTTGATGATGGCCCTTTGGATATTGATCCTGAAAATGGATCCAGCTTTATCTTCGGGGCTCCTTTCAATGCACAGGTCAGTTCTGTAAAACTGTACGCCGGTTGCATTCAAAAGGTTCACAACAGTCTCTGTCGATTCACTACTGTCGTGGGCGCTGCAAATTCAGTCCGTGCATCGGACATTGCCCCATCTCTTCCTTTTCAGAACTTCTCATTCGGTAAACTGAGCCAGAGCGGAATTGCGCACTTTCATTGTTAAACAATGAAAATCATTTCGTTTTCTGAACTTAATCAGTTTTACCTGACAGCGATATTCTGCGCTGTCTGTCTGGAATGAGGATTCAAATGCGCGTCCACCCTACTGCTTATATTCATCCCGATGCTACCGTACATCCATCATGTAAAATTGGTCCGAACGCTGTGATCGATGGTCCAGTCCGGATCGGTGCCAACTGCCAGCTGGGCCCTTCCGTTGTCATTATGGGGCATACGGAAATTGCTGCTGACTGTTCGATTCATTCTCACGCGGTTATTGGAGATAAGCCCCAGGATAAGAAATACAACGGGGAACTCAGTTTCTGTCGGATCGGCGAGCGTTGCGTGATTCGGGAGTCAGTGACAATTCATCGTGCCAGCATTGAACTGGCGACTACGAAAATCGGCAATGGCTGTTACCTGATGACCAATTCCCACGTTGCTCATGACTGTCATCTTGAAGACGAAGTGACTCTCGTAAGTGGGGCGCTGCTGGGAGGCCATGTCCACGTTGGAAGCAATGCGGTGATATCCGGTAATGTGGGAGTTCATCAGCATGTACGAATTGGACAACTGGCAATGATTGGCGGCGTCTCCATGATCAGTCAGGATGTCCCGCCTTTTACAATGACCGATCATCAGGGCGAAATCATCGGCCTGAATGCTGTTGGATTAGCATTGAAAGGAATCTCTCCAGCCGAGCAGCAGGAACTAAAGGCCTTGTTCAAGGTGATTTGCCGGTCAGGGATGCCCCAGCGGCGATCCCTGGAGCTGGCTGCAGAACTGGCAAATACAGAGCTGGGACGGCAGTTTGTCGATTTCTTTCAAGCCGAAACCCGGAGAGGCTTCTGCAGATTTCGCAGAAGAAATTCCCGGTTACAGCAGAGTATTCTGACTCCTCTGAAACAGCAGAGTACCTGTAAATAACCAGTCATTGACAGCTGAAATTGAAGCTTCGGATTTACCCGGGGGAAGCGATCCCCGGAATCTGGCTGCCTTTAAATCCAGTGGGAAAGATGAAATATGACCAGAATCATCAGCTCATCAGAGACCGTTCTGGATTCCGCGGAATCCGTGACCAGGGAAATGGAAGTCAGTCAGAGTGCAGAGACGGGAAACCGCCCCGGACTTCGTCCGAGGCTGGTGGATTGGGTCCAGACCTGGAGTGTCTGGGGCGGTTGTTATTCTGTGCTGGCGTTGATCCTGCTGATCACGCTGGCATACCTGTTTCTGTTAAGACTCGTCATGATCATCAGCTATGGAGATCTGGCAAAACTCACTGTTCAACAGGCAACACAACTGTTTCTGACGGGATTACAATTTGATCTTCTGGTGGCACTCTGCTTTATCACTCCGCAACTGACACATCTGACATTTCTACCAGGTAAGCGCTTAATCACTAAAACCAGTCGCTTGCTGCTCGACCTCACCTGGTTCGTCGCGTTTGTGTTTCTTCCGTTTCTTGTGATTGCGGAATATGTTTTCTTCGAAGAATTTCAGTCACGTCTGAACTATCTCGCTTTTGAATATATCGTCTATCCCAGAGAGGTCTGTTGTAATATCTGGGAATCTTATCCAATCCTGGAACTACTGGTACTGGTTTCCGCGATGGGGACCGGCCTGTTTGTCCTGTTACGAAAACGTTTTCATGCCCAGATTGAATCGCCACTGCCATTTCGCAGGCGTATTGGATTCTTTACCGCGGTGCTGGCAGGGATCATGCTCCTCTGGTCTGTCACCAGTGCGGAGAGCCGACAGATATCCCGTGATCGTGTTGTCAACGAGTGTTCGTGGAATGGCCTGTACAGCTTTGTTTATTATGCCTGGACCTGTCGATTCGACTATAACAAGAATTATCTCACGCTGGAGAATCGTGAAGTTGATCAACGCTTACGTCAACAGGTCATCGGCCCGTCGGATCGACTGGTTGAGAATTCGA
>NZ_CAXAVM010000321.1:0-4062 GCF_963972345.1 uncultured Gimesia sp.
CAGCTCTAATCAACATGATTTCTTGTCTCTGTAGCATATCGCTCCTTTCTTAGAACCTGGAATACGGACTATTCGCAAATAACGGTTAGTAATACTGACGCCTTGAAAAAGCTTTGGGGAGACTATTCCAGGGCGTTCAAAACCATCAGTGTCGATCACTGATAGTTAAAGGTGTCACCTTCATGTATTCTGCCACAAATACCGGTGAAATTTAGCATTTCGAGCATCAGTATGGATCTCCACCACTACTTATGCGAGTTGTTTCCATCATCCTCGCTGTTCCCACAGAAGTATGAAATATCCTTTCATACTTACAATACACAAGCTGTTTTGAAGAATCACGTTAGCCCGAACATTTCAATACCGGACTGTGTCCTGCTGGCTTGCCTGTGACAGTGAATCACTGTATCCTAGTCCATTTGAGTCAATCATAATGTTGCACCGGAGTCAATCATAATGTTGCACCGTTCGGGCAACCATACCGGTGATGATGGATTCGTTTATAAAGATCAACTTCAGCATTCTTCATGGATTGCTATGATGTTTGACCGCTTCAATCAATTCCGCACGGTATTAAGCTCTAGTGGCGTAGTGTTTGCAAACATCGATGATAATGAGTATCGAAATCTATGGATGACGCTTTCAAACGTTTTTGGGGTACAAAACTATCTTGGAAGTATGGTATGGAAACGGCATAGTCCATCAGCAATGAGTGGCACTCCATTATCCCTTGACCATGAATATATATTAGCCTATGGAAAAGATATATCTCAATCTCGACTGTATGGGTTAGCAAAAAACGAAGATGCGTATCACTATATTGATAAAAAAACTGGCAAACGATATGCAAGCACTGATCTCACTGTGAGTATGACTAGCGAACAGCATCCTAACCAATTTTTTCCGATCACCAATCCAAGAGCCGGTAAGTGTTTTCAACCAAATTCCAATCGTGTTTGGCGTTTCTTCCCTGAAACTATGATGGAAGTGATTGCAAACGACTTAATAATCTGGCCTGACGAGGCTGAAGGTACCCTTGAACGTCCGCGGTATAAGACTTTTTTTGATCCAGAATCTATGAAAGTGAAACCTTGCTCAAGCTGGATTGAAAATTCCAACATCAATGATCGGGAAATCGAAGATGATGAAACTGAATTCGAAATCTCTATCCTCAAAACGGGTATGAATTCTGGGGGGGGCCGAATAATTGATCGCCACTTTGGATCGAAACGATTTGCATATCCCAAGCCGGTTTCTTTGATCTGTTCTTTAATTCGTGCATCGACAAGGAATGATGATCTAGTATGTGATTTCTTTGCTAGATCAGGAACAACAGGCCATGCTGTATTTGAGATCAACCGAGAAGATGATGGCAATAGATCTTTTATACTTGTGGAGCAGGGAGAATATTTTTCGTCAGTTCTTAAACCAAGAATTCAAAAAATAATTTACTCCCGCAAGTGGATGGATGGAAAATTGCTAAACCAGGATAGAATCAGTCATGCCTTTAAATACATCCGTCTCGAATCCTACGAAGACACCCTGAACAATCTGGAACTCCGACGAACGCCGCAGCAAGAGTTGCAGCTGGAGGCAGATGACGAACTACGTGAGCAGTACACGTTATCTTATATGCTGGATGTGGAGGGTTGGGAGAGTCAGTCACTGCTGAATGTGGAGTCTTTCCGCAACCCGGACGCATACCGACTGACGGTAGAACGAGACGGGGAGACCCAACTGGTGAACGTGGACCTTGTAGAGACGTTCAACTGGCTGCTGGGGCTGACGGTGCGGCACATTGACGTGATCCGGGGCATCCGCGTGGTGGAAGGGATCAACCCGGATGGCGAACGGACGCTGGTTCTCTGGCGCAATCTTGACGAAACCGATAACGACGCCCTGGACGAGTGGTTCCGCAAACAGCACTACAATACGCGGGACCAGGAATTCGACCTGATCTACGTCAACGGCGACAACAACCTGGAAAACCTCCGCCGAAATGACCAGACCTGGAAAGTCCGCCTCACCGAGGAAGAGTTCGGACGTTTGATGTTCGACGTGCAGGATATTTAAGGAACGAGACCATGAAACTTGCCAAACCGCAGATCCAATCGCTCAATGTCACCGGGTTTAAATCGCTGCGCGAAGTCGATGTCAAACTCACCTCATTAAATCTGCTCATCGGCGCCAACGGTGCCGGAAAGTCCAACCTGGCCAGTCTGTTCGAATTTCTCGCCGCTTCCCTGGATGCGCGTCTGGACGGCTATGTCGGGCGGAACGGCGGACCGAATTCTCTGCTGTTTCAGGGTGCGAAAACAACCGATGCACTGGAAGTTCACGTCACGGTAAAAACAGTCGTCGGCAGCGGAACCCTCCATCAGCGCTGCAGCTTTAAGCCCCCCGACAGCCTGTTTTACGATATCAGACCTGTCGCGAGAAAATCATTCGAGTGGGCCAATGAAATGATCATCGACGACATCTGCAGTGTCTCCAAGGATATCTACAATGACGCCATGTATGATGGAGAGAGCCATCCGGGGCAACTGATTTATGAGTCGTTGAAAAGTTCCAGCTTTCGACTTCACCTGCTGGACACCAGTCTGACGTCCCCCCTGCGGACAGAGTGTTATATCGAAGATAACAAACGGCTGCGCTGGGACGGCGGCAATCTGGCAGCTATGCTGTATTACTACAAATCCTCGCACCACAAAATCTACGACCGGATTCTCTCCACCATTCGCAAAATCGTGCCGGGATTCGACACGTTCGAAATGGAACCGCAGCGCGCGAATCCCCGCAATATCCTGTTAAACTGGAAACAGATAGGGAGTGACTATCTGCTTGGTCCACACCAGATTTCAGACGGCAGTTTGCGCGTGATGGTGCTGGTCACCCTGTTACTGCAGCCACAGAAGACGCTACCCGATCTGATTATCCTGGATGAGCCCGAACTGGGACTGCACCCTCATGCGATGAGCATGATTGCCGGTCTGATCCAGGCCGCCTCCGTCAATTCGCAGTTACTAGTCTGTACGCAATCGCCGACTTTTCTGGATGAATTTTCTCCCGAGGAAGTGATTGTGGCAGAGGCCAGAGACCGGGAATCACAGTTTCGTCGCCTCGACGAAAAAGACCTGACCAACTGGCTGGATGACTACAGCCTGGGTGAACTCTGGCAGAAAAACGTCTTCGGGGGGGGGCCTGTCTGATGAAGGAACTCTATGTTTTCTGCGAAGGCCCGACGGAGCAGGGATTTTGTCAGCAGGTTTTAAGACCGTTTCTATTTCCACAATCCGAGGGAATCATCCATACCATACTGATTGCCAACAGCAGAAAAAGAAATGTGATCTCGCGTGGGGGAATCCGAAAATATGCCCCCCTGCGGAACGATATCATCAATACGCTCAATCAGCATCAGCGTTCGAACGTCCATTTCACCACGTTGTTTGACTTGTATGCGTTGCCCCCCGATTTTCCCGGTAAAGCCATTCAGCAACGGAACCCGCATGATCCCCACCCGTATGTCGCAGCGCTGGAAACCGCCCTGGGAGAGGATATCGGCGATCACCGTTTCCTGCCTTACCTTCAATTACACGAATATGAAACGCTGCTGTTCGCGGACGTGAATTCATTCCAATATGCGTTTGAAAATTGCGATGAAGAAATTGCACAACTACAGGCAATCGTTGATGATCATCAGTCCGTGGAACATATCAATGACGGTCCCCAGACGGCACCATCGAAGCGAATCATTCAAATCTTCCCTCGCTATTATGGACTGAAGACATCCGCAGGACCGGACATCGCTGAATACACGGGGATCAACCAACTCCGAGCAAAGTGCCCCCATTTCAATCAGTGGTTCACCACTCTCGTCGACATGATGTCCGGGGATGAATCTTAGTTCATGGGCAAAAAACGAACGAAGAAAAATGAACTGAAGCCGCTGGGGTTCGAACAGAAGCTGGTGCTCAAAGAGATCATCTTCCTCGAAATCTATCCGCCTTGTACTTCCAAAGTAAAGATCCGTGAGTTTCATCAAAATCGCGGATTTAAAACACT
>NZ_CAXAVM010000322.1:0-3981 GCF_963972345.1 uncultured Gimesia sp.
ACCATTCTCAGCGACGTGCATGCCGACCTGATGTCGATCAGCCCCAAGCTTTCGAATTCCATCCCCGTCAAAGATCCCGCCTGGGCCCACCGTCACGATGCCCGCCGCGATCAGCCCACGGTGATCCATGAGCTGATCAAGCGACATCCCTACCAGATCAAGTTCGTCGTTGACCAGCGCGAAGACATCGCCGAAATCGAAGACTACCTGATCCGCTATCCCGAAATCGATCGCGCACACGTTTATCTCATGCCCCAGGGCATTACTGCGGAAATGCTGGCTGAACGGATGCCCTGGATCGAAGAAGTCGCCGCGCAGCTGGGCTGCCAGGTCACCCGAAGGATGCACATCGAACTCTGGGGCAACGTCCGCGGCAAATAGTTCCGTGGAAAATCAACCGGGAGAACTCAGCCGTGAAAAATCGCGGCCCGCGCGTCCTTGACCCGTTGAACTGCTGCTTCGGAAGTCTCCGCCAGCGCCGTCAAATGCCCCATCTTGCGACCAGTTCGCGACTCCTGTTTACCATACAGGTGCACTTTCACGTCAGGAAACTGCTGCAGCGCCGTCCAGTCGGGCGGACCCGGTTCCCAGTGATCCCCCAGCAGATTCGCCATCGCCGATGGTCCCAGTGACTTCGTCGAACCCAGAGGCAGACCACAGATCGCCCGCACCTGTTGTTCGAACTGACACGTCACATGCCCGTCGATCGTCAGGTGACCCGAATTGTGAGGCCGCGGCGCGATTTCGTTAATCATCAGTCGCTGATCGCCCGTTAAAAAGAACTCAACACACAACACGCCGACCACATCCAGATGCTCAAAGACCGCTCGAGTCACTTCGACGGCTTTGCGGTTCACTTCGTCCCCCATGCCCGAGGGGAACACCGAAATATCCAGAATATGATTCGCATGGTCATTCTTCATCGGCCCGTAAAACGCGAACTCCCCATCCAGGCCCCGCACACCCACGACCGACAGCTCGCAGATATAATCGATAAACGCTTCCAGCACCGTTTCCTCCGCCCCGACTTCCTTCCACGCGGCTTCCGCTTCTTCCGGCGAATCAATTTTCACCTGCCCCTTACCGTCATAACCCGAAGTTGCCGACTTTAACACCGCCGGACATCCCAGTTCTGCCAATGCCGTTTTCAGTTCCTCCTCCGACCTGACCACCGCGAACGGCGTTACCGGTATTCCCGCGTCCCGCAGTTCCGATTTCTCTCGAATCCGGTTCTGCGCGACATGCAGCACATTGGCTCCCGGACGAACCGGCGCGAATTGAGAGGCGGCATCGGTTGTCACTGACAGCACATTCTCGAACTCGAACGAGATCACATCCACCTTTTTCGCGAAATTCGCAACCGCGTCAAGATCATCATACTCGCCCACGATTTCCAGGTCCGCCACCTGTCCGGTGGGCGTCTTGCTTTCGGGCGAAAAGACATGTACGTGGTAACCCAGTCGGCGGGCTTCGATGGCAAACATGCGTCCCAGCTGGCCACTGCCCAGCATTCCCAGCGTTGAGCCGGGGGCGATCAACTCACTCATAGTTCCGAATTTTCCAGTACGGTGTCAGTTTGCTTCTTGCAGAATTCGTGCATCTTCGTTCGCAGCTCAGGACGGGAATTTCCCAGGATCCGTATCGCCAGCAGCGCCGCGTTTTTCGCTCCCGATTCCCCAATCGCCAGCGTGCCCACAGGTACGCCTCCCGGCATCTGTACGATCGACAGCAGCGAATCCAGCCCCTGCAGCGCCCGGCTCTTGACGGGGACACCCAGAACCGGCAGCACTGTCTGGGCAGCCACCATGCCCGGCAGATGCGCCGCGCCGCCTGCCCCCGCGATGATCACTTCCAGACCCCGCTGCTCCGCGTCCTTCGCGTATTCGTTCATCCAGTCGGGCGTACGATGGGCCGAGACCACGCGGCACTCATGCTCGACCCCGAACTCCTTCAGGATCGTCGAGGCTTCTTTCATCGTTTCCCAGTCCGATTGACTGCCCATGATGACCCCCACCAGCGGGGAACGGTTTTCTGACATAATCGACTTTCCTGTTGAGACAACGCTCGGCCCGCACGCGGGTTAATTTTTAAGCAAGATTGTGTGATTTCGAATGGCTGTGGCACTGATAATACTCAATTTCCTTACCTGATAGGAGTCTGCCATCCCCTTTTTTTGCAGGCTCCTGCCGACAAGTGCACGTTCGTTTGACATTCTGAGTCCGCTGGTCTAGTGTTAGAGACGATTTCTTCATTTCCAGATGTGACAATTTGAAAGGATCTTCTTATGGCACGCCCTGTAACATTATTCACCGGACAATGGGCCGACCTCCCCCTGGAAGAGATGTGCAAAAAAGCACAGGATTTCGGCTATGACGGCCTGGAACTGGCCTGCTGGGGAGACCATTTCGAAGTCGACAAAGCACTTTCCGACGACACCTACTGCAACCGCAAACGGGAACTCCTCGAAAAATACGACCTGCAGCTCTACGCCATCTCCAATCACCTCGTCGGCCAGGCCGTCCTCGATAACATCGATGCCCGCCACAAAGCGATCCTCCCCGAATACGTCTGGGGTGACGGCGATCCTGCCGGCGTCAACGAACGGGCCATCGAAGAAATGAAGAACACCGCCCGCGCCGCACAGAAGCTCGGCGTCAGCGTGGTCAACGGTTTCACCGGTTCCAGCATCTGGCATCTGCTCTACGACTTTCCCCCCACGCCCCGGGAAATGTACGACGCCGGCTACCAGCTCCTCGCCGACCGCTGGAATCCGATTCTCGACGTCTTCCAGGAATGCGGCATCAAGTTCGCCCTTGAAGTCCATCCCACCGAAATCGCATTCGACATCTACTCCGCGGAAATGTCGCTGAAGGCCCTCGACAATCGCGAAGAGTTCGGCTTCAACTTTGACCCCAGCCACCTCATCTGGCAGGGCGTTGATCCCGTCGAGTTCATTCGCTACTTCCCCGATCGTATTTATCACGCACACATGAAAGACGCCTCCGTCACTCTCAACGGTCGCACCGGAATTCTCACCAGCCATCTGCCCTTCGGCGATCAGCGGCGTGGCTGGGACTTCCGCAGCGTCGGCCGTGGTGGTGTCAGGTTCGAAGAAATCATCCGCGCCCTCAACGACATCGGTTACGGCGGCCCCCTTTCCATCGAATGGGAAGACATGGGCATGAACCGCGACCAGGGTGCCCGCGAAGCCTGCCAGTTCACAAAGAACGTCGACTTCGCCCCCTCCGACATCGCCTTCGACGGCGCCTTCGGAGACTGAATTCAGAGCTTCGGTTAGATCGATCTGAAGAAACAGGGAGAGCGCCTTTCGTTCTCCCTGTTTTCACGCGCACCAACTCATTAAATCTCTCCCCGGGTGCCACAGTTGGCTGGCCCAACTGTGCCGATCAGTTCCTGCTTTCCTACATCGAAGGGTAGCCCCGAATGCAATTCGGGGTGAGCGCAGCGAACAGGAAACTGTCAGAGAAATCTTTCGAATGTCTCCATATACATCCACCCTCTTACCACCCGACGCAAGCTATCCATAATTAGCCGCAGGACGTTAGTCCCGGTTCCTCCCCCTTCCATTTTTAACTTACCCTAATTGAACTCGATCACAAAAACCGGGTAGCCCCGAATGCAATTCGGGGTGAGCGCAGCGAACAGGAAACTGACAGAAAAAACTCCCGAACAGTCCTCAATGTTTCCAACCATCTCCCACCCGGTGTGCCACTGTTCGGCTTGCCCGACAGTGCCAATCCAGTTCGACTTTCCTGCATCAAATCATCCGTCCACAAACCAATAATGAGTGCGACCGTGTAGCACCGTCGGCTCACCAACAGTGTTGAAAGAACTCCCCACCCGGGCATACCACTGCTCAAACCACTCACCTGCGAATACAATCAGTAAACCCGACGCTCCGGAACAAATTGCACTTGACCCCGCAGCGCCAACAGCGATAAACACCAAAACGTGTCGCGC
>NZ_CAXAVM010000323.1:0-3974 GCF_963972345.1 uncultured Gimesia sp.
CTCCAGCATGACCTGATGTCGTCGCTAAATTATTTAGACAAGCAATAATGATTTCGTACGTTTGGATTCTCATCTCGCTGGCAGTGTTTGATTCATTCGTGCTTGCCTCTTTATGGCTACTTCTGAGGAATCGCTCTTCACGCGATGGTCGATCTCTTGTGATGTCTGTGAAATGGGATGCGTATTTTGTGTGCTCCACGCGGTGCTTTTCTTCAGCGGTCCGGTTTTAGCAATTCAATTGGTCTTCAGTGCCGCAAAGCTACACCTTCACTTTGATCGAAAGCGTGACCATTCAATACCCATTTTTCGCATTCTCGCACGTAACGTATGAGGGTTGATGTCGAGGAGTGCAGCCGCCCCTTGATCAACCTCCTTGCCTGTCCCCATTTCGCCTAGGTTTAGCACTGGAACGTCTGAACTGGCGACAAGACCGACTTGGTCCATGACGAGTTTCAGCCCCGTTGTTTCGCCGACGATCTCAACTTGATGCTATGGATCATCGCGATCGTGCTGATTCCCATCTTCTGGCCTTTTGAACTGCCTGCAACGCCGGTCAATTTCTGAAGATTCACCTGATATCAATAGCCTGGACTTTTTAGACCGGAAAATAAACCTGGACATTTGACTGAGGTCAAGCCTCTTAAGCTGGAAAAGAGATTGAAAACTAATATTGATTACACGCTGATGGAATTGAATATCGACAGGAACTGCAACGGCGAAGCAGGCATCGTGAAGTTTAAGTTCAGTCTGCAACACTCTGAGTAAACCGAGCAGGAAAAGGAAACGGTTGCCGGAAGCCCCAGAAGCGTGATCAGCCGATTTAAAAAGCGGTTTTTAGAAGTCGAGTTTTCTCTCCTTTATCAATTTCGTCTCCTCGGAACTGCTGGACCGGCGAGCGTTTTTTTCCTGGAACCGAAACCAAAGCACCTGGGCCGTGTTAAATGCAATACCATGCCGGTCCACAGCAGGTCACAGGTCATCATTTTTCCACCCACTTTGACGATAGATGGAATGCGGCAAGAAGAACGAACAGAATCTACCCGCGAAAAAGGATATCCCATGTTGAAACTTCGACTACACACGATGTGGTTGCTAATCGGCGCACTTGCCCTTCAAACAGGTGCCCAAGAGACCAAATCGGCAAGGGGAGACGATGCTAGCCAGCCCAACGCGGCAGCTTTGTCGAGAGCATTGATCCTCAGCAGAACAGGCAGCTCGATTTCATACGAGTGCGATGACGCGTGCCTCATTCCGGGAGCGCCGATCCCAGCAGGAAAATACGCCGTGGTTGCGCCGGTCGGAAATCAAACCGTTGAGATGATCACGCAGGCGCCTCGTCTAAGCACTCTGGAAGGGAAGACGATTGCTGTGATTGGTGGGAGCTTTATGGCCAACGTGACGCATCCTGAGATCAAGAGGCTGATCCTGAGCGAGTATCCTACCGCAAAAGTGATCTTGCTGGGGGAGATCGGTTCGGGCGGTCCCTTTCCAGGCCCCGGAGTCAGAAGGCAGGCCAACGAAGAATTCCAGAAGAATCTCAAGGAGATGGGCGTGCAGGCCGTCATCTCCGGCAACGGTGGCTGTGGACTCTGCACCCCCAAAGAGACCGGTTCGAGCATTGCAGCCGAGTACCTCGGCATTCCCGCCGTGACGATCGCTGGTACGACGTTTGTGAGCCAAGTTTATTCCACTTCGATCAACAACGGTATTCCCGCGCCGCGAGCCGCCACCTACCCTGGCGCGTTCGCAGCTCACAGCCGAGAGGAGTTGATCCAGAATACGAGAGAAGTGCTTTGGCCTCAAATCGTCAAGGCTCTGACAGAACCCATCGCCGAGGCTGAGATTGCTGAACGTCGCAAAGCAGGGAACACAGACCCAAAGGACCGTGTCTTTGCGGGCACTATTGATGGCGTGAACCGATACTTCACCGAGCAGCGATGGTCTGATGGGCTGCCGATCATTCCGCCCACAGTCGAACGCGTGGAGGAGTTTCTCAAGTTTACCGACCAGCCTTGGAACGAGGTTGTTGGTGTGCTGCCGATCGCTTATCGAAAGACTTTGGTCTGGCACGTTGCCGTGAATGGCGCGATGTCAGGATGGGGTGAATTTGCCTGTCGAGTTCGAACAGATCAAACTGTCTTTGGTTGAAGACTGGCCGGCAAGGTTGCCGCCCCCTAATTCAGGAGGTTTTTATAGCGATCAGACGGGGCCGGAAGTTGCTAAAGCTATTGCTAAAAAAGAATCGAAATTACCTGAGTACCTGAAGAGGTGCGATCAGTGCTGGCTCCTTCTGGTTACGATTCCTGATCACGCAATGGGTTTATTCGAGTGGTCTCCTGAGAAAGAAGACCACACTTTCGATACCGGGTTCGATCGTGTCTTTTTGTATGACCGTACAAACTGGACAGTGTATGAGCTTAAATAGATGAGCAGTGATCAGAAGTCATTGCCTCCGGGAGAGGCGCAGCCAGTACCGTTTAAGATCTGTTGTTGTCGCCCACGGAGAGGCTGTAGGCATGGACGATGGATTCCCGATCGACGCTCCAGATCGGGTGATTCGGTGTCGTGCCGATCGTCTTGGAATCACCTTACCTGCCAACCCCCAGGTTGATCCCTCACAGGTCATTCTGCGTTCGATTCAGACAGCCGACGGGCCGCAGCTGGAAATTCGAATCGGGCACTTAGTCTGCAAAACAAAACAGCTGACCGTTCAGCGGAAACAGGGTCCGGTATTTACCGTGCAGCCAGTCGGCAACAAGGTGCAGGTCAAAAGCGACAGACAAAGTATTTCTTCGCAGCACGTGGAATACGCACTTCCCTGGTTAACAGGCGAGCGCTGAATCAGAAAATCAGGCCTGCGGGACTCCCTTGTATTCCAGTTCGGTTGAGGGATCGGTCAGGAATTCTATTTTGCCGCTCTTCACGTCGTAGAGCGCTCCCACCACCATGATCTTGCCGGCATCGACCAGGTTACGAACCACTTCGCTGCGAGCCGTGATCTCCTGCACGCTGCGATAGACGTTGCGTCGTGCCGTTTCATCAATAAACTCTTCTCTGGCTAATTCACTCATCTCGCTCAACCGGCTACAGGCTTCTTCATCGACACAGGGAGCAATCTCATCGACAATCGAATCCAGGTGGGAACAACCTGTCGCCTGAGTGGCGTTGTGGTGATCGCACATCATCTGCACAGTGGAAGTGACGGCACCGCAACGTGTATGCCCCATGACCAGCACCAGCTTCACTCCAATCACAGCGACACCATATTCAATGCTGCCCAGCGTCTTTCTTCCGATGACATTTCCGGCGACACGTACGCTGAAGATATCACCAATCCCCAGGTCCAGTACCAGTTCTGCCGGCACACGGGAATCGATACAACTTAATATCACAGCCAGGGGGTTCTGTTCGCCGGCGGTCGCATATACCTGATGCCCCAGGTCGCGTGAGAGCCGATTACCCGAGTAGAACCGCTCGTTCCCTTCACGTAAAATCTGCAGCACCTGATCTGGTGTAATCTGATCTTTCAGATCTCGCGTGGAATAGTCGGCGAATTGAATTTCATCACTCATCTGATATTTTTTCCGGAACCCGCGCAGGCTGACATTTATTCCGCGCGCAGGTCCGATTTTATCTTTGAACTCCTGGATCAAGCTTAAAATATCCGGGTCTATATAATCTGTGCCGCTGGCATCAATCAGCATGTTGGTGCCACGCGAGGCATTGTTAAAGACTTTATCGAGGGCAGCACGATTCAAAAAGCTGACCTGGTTGGCCAGTTCGATATGCAGAACATCTCCCCCGACGTGTGTCTCCACAATCCGGCGAATGGGCTGTCTGAGGCTGCTGTTCAGGATAAACAGCAGGCTCACGCCGAGACCAATCAGGATCCCGATTAACAGGTCGGTGAACACAATGGAGAGTAACGTGATCAGGAACGGCAGAAACTGGTAGCGTCCCTCGCTCCACATCTG
>NZ_CAXAVM010000324.1:0-3918 GCF_963972345.1 uncultured Gimesia sp.
GACGGTCTGTCGAGGTGTTAACTCTTGCACTGCAGTTCCTCCACGATGATATTATTATTCGTATAGATATCGATGTCTGAAGCGATTCCCAGCGAGGTTTTTACAATCTCCGCAGCCGATAACTGGGAATGCCCCACCAGCGCCCGGGCTGCTGCAGTCGCATAGTTGCCTCCGGAGCCGATGCCAATGATTCCATCCGAGGGGACCACGACATCCCCCTGCCCGGTAATCAGCAGGCTGTGTTCGTCATTCACCACGATGATCAGCGCTTCCAGTTTTCGCAAGATGCGATCGGTCCGCCAGTCCCGCGCCAGTTCTGTTGCCGCCCGGGGCATATTGCCGGGATAGTCCCGTGCTTTGACTTCGAAGCGTTCCAGCAGGGCAAATGCATCGGCGGTCGAACCGGCAAATCCACACACGACATTACCATCGAGAATCTTGCGAATTTTACGCGTGTCGCTTTTCATCACCGTGTCGCCGTGTGTCACCTGTCCATCTCCGCCGATGGCAACCTGACCATTATGACGAACTGTTAATATCGTCGTGGAACGCCATTTCTTTTTATCTTTGTAACCCATATCTCTGATTTCATAAAAATAATTGCTGATGATTTGAATCTTTACCCCTCGCGGCAAGACACCATAGAACAGTCCCGGAAGACATGCAAGCTTATGCCGAGTGATTCAACGCTGACTCATTGTTCATTGTAACGTGTTTCAGATGATTGGAAACCAGCTGAATGGAATGCTTTTTCTCCCGAATACTAAACCTGCGATCATAGTCTTTCAGAAACACGTTTTTCAATCGCAGCCCGGTCGTATGCCTTTGTTCTGATACGTGAGAAAACGAATTCCACCGCAGATCAGATAATCACCCAAAACGCGGATTCTATATATGTGTGCGAGGAAGCCATACCTATTGGCAATCTCAAGCGCGATTGGATGATAGCCGTCTGGACAGACTTCAGCATGCACGTTTCAACCAGGGTTTAAACAATCATTGAAGGCGTCCAGAGAAATCAGCCTATCGACTATATAAAAACTGCCACAGCAACACAAAATTCAGTCTCGATTGCCGACATACTCTTTAACGCAAAAAAACGTAGCACTCCAGCTATTGATCATATACCTGGAGTTGCCCTTTTGACATTCTTCATAAGCAAGAACCTAGCGGTCTTTATACATTTTCAACGCAAGCTGAGCCGTTGCTCTACGATCGTAATCAGCAGTTTTGTCTAGGGTAGCGGCCTCGATCAGTGGACGAGATTCGGGCAGTAAGACCGCAAGTATCTCAGCAATCTTGTATCGTTTCTCCAATGAACAACCCTCACTTTTTTCCAGAATGAGACGTGTCGGCAAATCGCCAAATCGATTGAGGATGGAAAATACCTGGCGATCCATGATATACGTTTGAGAGTCGGGTGCATCAATGATTGAATGCAAAGCTCCATGCTGAAACATGCGCTCGATTGATTCAGCAGGGTCTTTGAGCAAAACATCGAGTGCCTTAGTGCGTTCCTTCTCAGTTATGTATGTGGGATCTCGAAAGATTGTGTGAATATTCTCATCCAACATTTGCAACTTATTGTAATCAATTTTCCTTTTGCTTCGTTTGTCAAAGATAATATTACCAATTGCGTGTGCTGCATCTTCTTTTCGTTCTGAGTTCTTTACAATCTCTCTCAGGTAGGGAATGGCTCGTTGATCTCCAATCTCTTCGAACGCTGATACACAGGTCAAGTCATTGTCTGCTTTCTGTCCTTGGATAAACTCCAGATAATAAGCTTCAACAAATGGATAGGCGGATTCATCCCCCCCTTTTTCCGCAATGGCCCTGACGAGCCGTTGGTTCATCCGTTGGGGTAAACCTTTTCTAGAAGCAAGTTTTACAATATCAGTCGGTTCAGCATACTTGAATAAAACATTAATGGCTGCTTGCAGTTCCTCTTCCTGAGCTTTGGTATTCTGATAGACAGTTTGAGCACGAGCGATTTCCTCAGCCGTCTGATATTGAGCAAGAAATGGGGTAATACGTGCTGCCAGTTCAGGATATTTTTTGCGCAGACGATTTAATACCGGTGGTGCTTTTTTTTGATGATCTGACCGAACTAATAACTCGAGATACCGAATGAAAGCACTTTCTGAAGATTCTGCAACATGATCAGAAACGCGAACGAGTTCCTCAAAATGCTCAGGGAGAGTCATCTGAGATAAAGCTTCCATGGCTTCCTGGATCGATAATGAATCATCGGTCGACTGAATCAATGCAATAATCCGTGTTGCAGTCTGGGGGGATCGAAAGGAACCAAGTGTGCGGAGAGCCTGGTTTCGTCGTTGCCAGACTTCTGCTGGAGCAGTGAGTTTCTTAGCGCGCATTTTTTCAGGGAGATCCGGATCAAATTGATTGAGCACAAACGGTAGTGCGGCTGACTTATCCATTTGCAAAGCTTCAATGATCCTGAGCGATTCATTAACATGCTTTGGGTTCGATTCAGCAAGTTTCAACAACCTGGCGAAGTTTTGCTTCGAGTCAACTCCAGCAGTACACAGCATAAACAGGCGGCCCATTTGTTCCTGCACATCAAGCTTCGCGATATCAAGTTGATCGAGTCGCTTTATGAACGCTTGCCATTTACCAAATTCTTGCAGTTCACTAATGTCTGGATCATAATCCTTGTTTTTGTAGATTGTTTCCAAACTGGCAAAGTCACTGTCGGATATGATTTTAGGCGACTTCCCCTTCGCCTCAATCCATTTGTTGGTTTCTGCGACGCGATCAGGATCAATCCTCCGTGGTCTCCGTGATCGCGAATACTTGTCTAGAAAGTCAGGGTATTCCTGCTGGATGTTAACTCCAACTTGATAGGCCTGTTTTCCTCTCAGCCTGGAAAACAACTTAGTCATTAACAGTGGTCTGACCGTTATATTTATGGTCTTCTTAAGAACCGTCTCAATATCAGCCAACTCAACTGGGGTATTGCCAAAAGAATAGCCATGACTATGAGGACTTAAATTGACCGCAATAAAATGCAGCATTGTTGCCTCATTAGTGACCCGAGTCTCAAAGCGACAGCCACCATTTTCTAGTTTTGTAACTGATTGGGGAGCAGGAGCAATAATTGGCTGGACGGTTGCAGGACATGTAACTGTCACAGGTACAGTTTGAAGCGCAGGAAATACAGCTGATAGTTCAGTTATGTCATCGGGCTGGATAGAGCTCCACGGATTGGGAAATGAATCCGTGTGACAATCATACTCAATGACGATCTTACTATGACTTTTTGCCTGTAATGGTGCAGCAAATGAAATTAATACTGGCTGACAATTGTGATTTAAACGGTATCTTCGCGAAAAGAATTCCGCCTGCTGTGGCTGACCAATTGCATCCAACACAGTCGGGTCAGAATAAAAATCGTTACTTTCTCTGCGTGGTTCAGTGTCATACTTTATCAATTTCCCCGTGTAGGGGCTCACCAATGATTCATTGAATCCCCACTGAGCTAGTTTTTTTGACCTTTCGTTATCTTCCGTTTTAATTTCTTGATCGATATCAGGAAACAAGGTTCTCATGAGCGATACACTTGGGAGATAGGGATGCGGTTGGTAAGCACCGGCTTGGATATATGCGACAAACTGTTTTGACATTTGCAGGCTTAACCCCATGTTGTCGTGAACGTATTTTAGCATCGGACCTTTGAGCAGTTCCTCTGGCTCACGCTGCATATCCCAAGCCTGACGCAACTTCGGTATACGCTCTGCGAGATCTGGCTTAGCGGCTAACCACTTGTCGGCCTGCGCATGCCATTGCTTCTCATAGGGAGCGAAACTATAACTACGAGCAAGAAGCGAAACGTATTTCCGATGAGAATCGGGTAAGTCAATTCTAAACTTCGGATCGATCTCAGGCATCAACTCGATT
>NZ_CAXAVM010000325.1:0-3872 GCF_963972345.1 uncultured Gimesia sp.
CCGGTTCTGCGAACTTCGGTTCTGTGGAAGTCGGCAAAGGTGCTGAAACCACAGTCGCACTCGCGTATGCTGGCCGGGATGACTGGGCGATTACCGCGATTCAATCCAAAGACCCTTCTCTGACCGTCAAAGCTGTTGAAACAGCCCGTGGTGGCGGACGGGTTAACTACAACCTGGTTCTGACACTGGCGCCCGAAACACCACTGGGACCAATCCGCGAACAGGTCATGCTGCAAACCAACGATGTCAATTTCACCACTGTGCCTCTGCTGGTAGAAGCAAAAGTGGAATCCGACATCACCATCACACCCCAGGTGGTTTCACTGGGTATGATGATTCCAGGTCAGGAAAAGACAGTCAACGTGGTACTGCGTGGTAAGAAGCCATTCGAGATCAATAAAATTGAATGTGAGTCCAACGACGAAGCATTCAAAATTCGGATGCCTAAAACAACCCAGCCCATTCACGTGCTGCCACTGACAATTGTTCCACCGAACAAACCAGGTGACTATTCAGAAGAATTCACCGTGACCATCGCCGGACGGGGTGAACCAATCACCTTCAAAGCCTTCGGTAAGATTTCTGAAACGAAAACCAACTAATATCCAGAGCGAATCAGATTGAACCATAGCGTCTCTCGATCTATGATACTCGGCCCAAATGGCCTTGGAGATGCTACAGTAAAACTGGACACACTCTAAGCTGATTTTTCATTGCGAGAAACAGGGCGTTCTTCGGAGCGTCCTGTTTTATTTGGTACTCTGATCAGCTGCGCCCTGCAATCGATCCAGGACGATCTCCAGCATCAGAGGATGCAATCCCAGGTGTTCACAGAGCTGAAACCGGGTTTCAGGATAAGCCTGGCTGAATTCATTCCGAAATTCTTCCAGGTCGTTCTGAACATGGACTCCCGATGAGAGAAAATAAGGCCGCATCAATACTTCCTCAGCGCCAGCCTGCACACAGCGGGCGGCTCCTGCTGGAATGTCAGGTTCAGCCAGTTCGAGGTAAGCATGTTCAACCACAGCGTACTGGCAGCGTTCGCGCAACATGGCCGCCAGTTTCACCAGATCCTGATTCGCTTCGTCTCGTCGACTGCCATGGGCAATTAACAGAACCGCCTTCGTTCTTGCATCAGACATGGATTCAACCATAATAGAAAGAAATAAAGTAATAGAGTGTCATTATTAATTTTGGGTTGATAGATATCACGAGATCGCGACAACGGAGCAGGTGATCAACACCCCCAACCCTCAATTTCCAGCTTGACGAAGCACTAACCTTACAAAATGCTTCCTGAGATTATAGACTTCTACTGCACTTCAGACACTGTACAAGTAACTCTTGTTTTTCATTTACAGAACGACTCGAACCAGCGGCCACTGGTTCACTTCAATATCGAGCAACGACTTTGAATACCCACGAACATGAATCCGCCCCGGACAGGCTAGGCGAATATTTGATCGGAAAAAAAATCGGCGCCGGTGGAATGGGTTCGGTATACCTGGCAACGAACATCCACACCGATCAACTGGTCGCTATCAAAATTCTCCCCAGCGCACTGGCACGCGAGCCCGGCTTTGTAGAACGCTTTCATCGTGAAATCGAAGCATTAAAAAAAATGCATAATCCGTATGTCATCGAATTTTATGACAGCGGCGTCGAAAACGAGATTTACTACTATGTCATGGAGTATATTGATGGCGAAACTTTAACCAATCGACTCCGACGCGAAAAACGCATCGACTGGAAAACCGTCGTCAACATCTCAATTCAGATCTGTTCCGCGCTCAAAGCCTCGCATGACGCCGGCATCATTCACCGGGACCTCAAACCTTCCAACCTGATTCTCAAAGACGATGATACTGTCAAGCTGGCTGACTTCGGCGTCGCACAATTGTTCGCGACGGAAAAGCTGACCGTGACCGGAGGGATTATCGGCACCGCTGAGTACATGTCACCGGAACAGGCAGAAGGCAAACGTGTTACCAGGCAAAGCGATCTGTATTCCCTGGGTGCGGTGATGTATGTCATGCTCACCGGCAGACCTCCCTTCAGTGGGAAAACCATGCTGGCCATCATTCAGAAACAGAAGTACGGCCAGTTTGATAAACCCGGCAGATACGTAGATGATCTCCCCATCTGGCTGGAAGAAATTGTCTGTAAGCTGCTCGAAAAAGAGCCCCAGAAACGATATTCGGATGCCTACGTTCTCTCCCGCCGCCTGCAGGATGTGATCAACAAATATGAGATGTCGACTTCTGAAGACACCTATGCACTCTCAGGAACGGGCGATGCCTCTGTGACTCCGACCATGGTACATTCGGGAGCAGAGCCTGAAGCCGGGGCAGGCACTTTAATGCAGGGCCTGATGCGGGCGCAGCTGGAATCAGAGAGCACTGGTTCAAAACTGAGCCAGCTCTTAGACAATACCTACGTGCTGCTGGGGATTCTGGTACTCCTGATTGCCGGCGGTTATTTCTGGTTTCAGGAGCGTGAACTCACTCCCCAGGAGATGTTCACACAGGGGCGTCAAATATTACAGCAGCCCGAAAGCCCGGAATGGTATACGGCACGAGATAAATTTCTGTTACCACTCCTGGAGTCGGATCCGGAGCAATGGGAAACTGAGGTCCAGCCACTTCTGGAAAGAATTAAAGTCTACGAAATCCGTTCCCGGGCAGGCATGACCGCAAAACGCAGATCACGTACCGGCCCGCAAAATGAAGCCCAGAGGTTTATGCTGCTGGCACAACATTATCTGGAAACAGGCAATATGGCGCAGGCGGAGATTATACTCTCTGCACTCGTTGACATACTCAACCAGAATTCAGATGACAGCGACAACAGCAGGCAGGATGAAATGCGAGATCTCGCCCGGCAAATGCTGAATGAGCTGCAGAATAACTCTTCTCGAACCGCAGAACGCTTTATCATGCTCACGCAATCCATGGCCAATGCGGACAACCTCGTTAAAGAGCAGAAATTTGAGGAAGCTGCTCGTGTGTGGAAAGCATTGATCATACTCTATGAACAGGACCAGGCAGAAGTTGCCCAGGATATGGTGAGGAAAGCCAGGCAAAAACTCGAGACGCTTCCCCAACTCAAACAGGCTGCACTTTCGGAAACAGACTCTCAGAAAGAGAACACAAATAATGAATGAAAAACTCGACTTGAAAAACTATATTCGTGAAATCCCCGATTTTCCCAAACCGGGAATCCTGTTTCGAGATATCACGCCCCTGCTCGCTGAGCCCACAGCGTTTCAGGCAGTCATTGACCGTCTGACTGATTACTATCGCGATAAACAGATCACTGCTGTGCTTGCCGCGGAAGCGCGCGGTTTTATCTTCGCAGCCCCCCTGGCACTTGCGCTGGGAGCCCGCTTCATCCCCATTAGGAAGCCCGGAAAACTTCCCTTTGAAACAAAAGCCTTCCACTACGAACTGGAATACGGTTCTGATTCTCTTGAGATGCATACCGATTCGATTCACTCTGATGACCGGGTGGTGATTGTGGATGACCTGCTGGCAACGGGAGGGACAATCTCCGCCTGTATCGAACTGGCAAATCACTCACAGGCGGAAGTCGTCAGTTGTGCCTTTCTGATCGAACTCGCATTCCTCAACGGACGCAAAAAAATGAATGGCTGTGATGTCTACTCACTCATTCATTATGACGCAGAATAGATCAGGGAACCCAGATCGCCGCCGGCACGTCTGCCTGTGACTGCTGTTCGATGCGTCGCGCTTTGATGCGAACATAGGGTGCGACAAAGCGACCCCGATGACGAAAATGGCCCACCGGTGCGCTCGGATCCGCGCGTACCGGCTCGCGCAGATCTTCAATCACAAACCCCTGACGACACAAGC
>NZ_CAXAVM010000326.1:0-3780 GCF_963972345.1 uncultured Gimesia sp.
TTTACACTATTAAAACGGTTTTGAGATGACCTCTAGAAATTTCTTTCCTAAAGAGACATTCGCGCGTTGCCTACGCTTACTGTTTCACTTTCTTCCCCGATCGGGTCTGGAACTGCCATTCGTCTTTCGGGTCGAGTTGCTGCTGGCAGGGTTTGCCCTGGAGCCAGACGCGGGCGTTTTCGTTTCGGCGGAGATAGGTGTCCCAGAATGCGGTGGTGACGGCCAGGATCTCTTCATGATATTTGGGATTGCGGCGGATGCGGCCCGGGCGTTCGTTGCCGTCAGCAAAGGCGGAGTGCGGGGCGTCGATCAGCACGAGTTCGTATTTGTCGATCGTGTCGGGCAGACCCTGGTAGACTTTGCGGCGGTCTGCAACGGTGGTGTCGTTGATGGGGGAGGTGTCTTTCGTGCCGGTCAGCAGCATCCAGGGAATCTTCACCTCGCCAAAAGAAATCGCAGGATCGGTTCTGCCTTGCGTGCTGGGGCTGAACATGACGGCGGCTTCGATACGGGGATCGGTAAACCGCTGACCGACGAGTCGCCAGGCCTGGCCGCTGACTCCCTGGGTGGTGATCGCACCATAGGAATGGCCTGACATGCCGATGTGCTGCAGGTCCAGCTTTTTGTGAAACGGGTGGGTAGAGTCATTATTCCACAGCGCCAGCTGATCCAGTACCGCCGAGACATCCTGGTAGCGGTCGACGGTATTCTGCAGCGTCGTCGCGGATTTCAATGCCTTGAGCCGTTCGAGCAGAGCCACTCCTTTCCAGACATCTTCATCGCTGCCGGCATGCTGCATGTAGACGACAACATAACCGCGGGCCGACCAGTGTTCTCCCAGATATTGACAGCCTTTCCGGGTACCACCCAGACCGTGGCTGAACAGGATTACCGGGGCGGCCTGCTTTTGTGCAGGGAGATAAATCCGCAGGGGAATGTCCCGGTCGCGGTTTTTGTCACGCATCGTGATGTCGATTGGTTTACCAGGATTGCCTTCTGTCGCTTTCAGGGGATTATAGGGTTCCGCCGAGGTCGAATGAGGGGCAGACAGCAGCAGACTGGCGGTCAGAAAGAGACAGAGTGACAGAAGTTTCATGGGTTCATCCTGCTTTAGCTTACTGCTTTATGAACGAATGGATTTCGACAGTGAATGTCACTGATAGTGATCAAACCGCAGAGTTGCAAATTTGGCCACGACTATCTAACACACTGTAACAGTGGCCGTGTCGTTTGATTATATCAATTCTGAATTGAAATACGCAGGAAAATCTGGCGACCGCCTGGAGAGATTACCGCAGAAACAGGCGATAGACGGGGTTGGCTGTTTCATCGATGTGGCGGTAACCTAATGTTGCGAGGAAGTCCTGGAAGTCCGGCAACTCGGCATCGGGAACCTGGATGCCGACCAGGATGCGGCCGAAGTCGGAACCCTGATTGCGGTAATGGAACAGGCTGATGTTCCAGCTGGGATGCATGTGCGAGAGAAATCGCATGAGGGCACCGGGTCGCTCGGGGAACTCAAAACGGTAGAGCCGTTCATTGCCGACGAGGGGACTGCGGCCCCCCACCATGTAACGGAGATGGTCTTTGGCCAGATCGTCGTCGACCAGGTCGAGGGCGACGAATCCCCGGGAGGCGAAGTCATCGGTGATTTCCGGGACTTCGCTGCGATTGCGGATCGACAGGCCGACCAGCACATGGGCTTCGCGTTCATCACAGATACGATAACTGAACTCAGTGACACTCCGCTGGCCGACAATTTCGCAGAACTGTTTGAAACTGCCGCGTTCTTCCGGGATGGTGACGGCGAACAGGGCCTCGCGTTCTTCACCGACCTCGGCCCGTTCGGCGACAAACCGCAGCCGGTCAAAATTCATGTTGGCACCGCAGGTGATGGCGACCAGATGCTGTCCCTGCAGTTGATGCTGCCTGGCATACTGCTTCATTCCGGCGATCCCCATCGCACCGGCGGGCTCGAGGATGCTGCGTGTATCTTCAAAGGCATCTTTGATGGCAGCGCAGACAGCGTCGGTATCGACGGTCACGAAATCGTCGACCAGTTCCTGTGTCAGGCGGAAAGTTTCCGTGCCCACCAGTTTGACGGCGGTACCATCGGAAAAGAGACCGACATCGGGCAGGCTGACCGGATGGCCCTCCTGGATCGACTGCAGCATGGCATTGGAGTCGGTCATCTGCACGCCGATGACTTTGATTTCGGGGCGAACCGCTTTGATATAGGCGGCGACGCCGGAGATAAGACCGCCGCCCCCGATGGCAACGAAGACGGCGTGAATGGGATGCTGGTGCTGACGGAGGATTTCCATGCCGACCGTTCCCTGGCCGGCGATGACATCGGGATCATCAAACGGATGAACGAACACGTACTGGTACTGTTGCTGCAGTTCGAGTGCGTGCACGTAGGCATCGGAATAGCTGTCGCCAAACAGGATGACCTGGGCTCCCAGGGCACGGACCGCGTCGGATTTCAGCTCGGGAGTGGTCACGGGCATGACAATATGCGCCTGGCAGCCGAGCTGTCGGGCACTGAGGGCGACTCCCTGGGCATGGTTTCCGGCGGAGGAGCAGACGACGCCCCGCGCGAGTTCGGCGGGTGTCAGACGTGACATCTTATTGTAGGCCCCGCGAAGTTTGAAGCTGTGGACCGGCTGTTTGTCTTCCCGCTTGAGCCAGATCTGGTTTCCCAGACGCGTTGACAGTTTTTCCGCCAGTTCCAGCGGGGATTCAATGGCGACATCATAGACGCGGGAATTAAGAATTCTCTGCAGATAGTCCAGCAAGCGGGTTTCCATGAAGTGTGACTTTTCAAAGCTTTGGGAGAGTTAATGTTAACAGGTTTCTGATCTGACAAAATGGAACGGTTCGGGTTCGCATTGTATCAAGCCTGGTTCTGATTGTTCATCTACATGTGGTTTGCAGTGATCCGCTAGAATACAGGGAAAGACGTGATTAAACCAGTGTGCTGTCAGCAGGTGGTGTGGATCTGGTTTGCTGGTGTGGGAGAGTTTCTTCTACTGTGTGAACCGATCTGTCCGTTTCCTGCTGGCTGCGCTCGTCCCGGATGTGCATCCGGGAGCACCCTTTCTGTTGATATGGGACTGGTTGATCGAACACTGTCGGGCAAGCCGACAGTGGCACGCGCACGTCTGATTTTGCAGGAGACTTTGCAATTAAGATAAGTGGTTTCCGGGTGCCATGGCCGGCTTGTCCGGCCGTGCGAAGTGAGTAGGGGGGAAGTCTGGTTCTGGAAGGAACGCGGTAGCTGCGACCTCCTGCTCGCTGCGCTCGGCCCGAATTGCATTCGGGCTCACCCTGCTTTTCTGAGTTAGGATGGATACTCAAAGCACTGTTGGGCAAGCCAACAGTGGCACCCGCACGGGGGAGAGGACAATGAGAGTTTGTTATTGTTGTGAGGTTCATTCTTGTGTTCGAACTATTGATCTGGAGTCCGTTGGCTGGTGTTTGTGGTTCGTTGCATGTTGGATTATTTTGTGGAAAGACAGGGGGGCGTCAAGGGGGATGAACAATCAATTGTGGCGATACGGGTTGATAAAGGACCGATGCTGGTGTGATCAGTGGCGGTGCCGGGGCGAAGCTTTGCGATGTGCGGCGACCCGCAGGGTTACATCACGAACGGGTGTGCTTTCAGGCAGTGCAAATCGGGAAAAAACAGGCTGTATTGCAGTGAAGATTCAGAACTACTGTGGCGTGTTTCAGTGCACTGTAAACTGGGCACGCGCGCGACTCAAAACAGCGCTTATC
>NZ_CAXAVM010000327.1:0-3730 GCF_963972345.1 uncultured Gimesia sp.
TATTTCAGGTCAGTCCCGGAAATCTGCCGAACGGCTGTGCGAACAGGGAGACATTAGATTCCAGCTCCCAGGCATCCCAGTCCATTGTCTGGGCTGGTTGATTATCCGGCTCCGGATCAAAGTCCACTTCCAGTGGATCGGCCAGACTGAAGCCCCGCTTTCGGATCGCATGAATGTCTTCCCCGGTGACTGAAGCGACTGCATTGTCCAGGTCTTGTTGGGTCATCGTTTACTCCTTGGATAGAAAAAGAACGACCACCCGCACAGGATGGTCATGAGAAATACACAACCACCCCGCACCAGACGAGGTAGAATTACATCACGGGCCGGAAAGCAGCCAGTGTTGATTGAGCCAGTCGCGTTCCGCGGCTAATGCTGCACTGCGATGGGGGAACGGCCCTAACAAGGGGCCATTGACCGGAGAGAGGTCGGCCGTCCATTGCCCGTCCGCTGCCGGTTCAACATATGACCCACGATTGATCGCCGGTGTGCCCAGCTGAGTCAGTTCAATCGTTTCGTCATAGATGCAGCGGACCAGTCCCCCCTGCTTGATGATCAATTCCATGGTTATCCCTCCTGGGGTCTTCGCAGGATATTGCGACGCGGGCGATCAATGAGCAGACCATCCAGCGAGGATTGTACTCCCGCCAGTTGCGTGGCGACCTGCTGTCGCAAAGTGCCATTGTCCCGTAACTGTTGCGGTTTGAGGCCGCCCACAATCTGCTGTGCCTGATCTACCAGGTCATCCAGCTGTTCGTTGGAGCGGACATTCAACGTCTGAAAACGTACAAAGAAATCGGTCAGGTTGGTGATGGCTGTGTCCCGGAACACCTTGGGTTTGCCATCAGACTGGCCGCTCAATCGATCCGTCAAATGTTCGACCAGTTTCGTGAGCTCTTCCAGAAACGCCTGTTCTGCGAGTTGAACCGCTTCATCAAAACGCAACTGCATCCTGCGGCACTCCTGTTCGTAGAGTTCCGGGCTCAGTTGTTGCAGATAACGCGGCGGTTCCACCGCAGGATAATCATGTTCAATGTCAAACATGCCGATCAGCGAATGCGGATAGTCGGTCGGATTGAATAACTCTCCCAGACGGTTGCGGGCAGCGGACCGCAGTTCATCAAAGTGCCGGTTCAAATCGGTTACCGCTTCGTTCAGTTCATCCCGAAAACCGGCCAGACGCCGATCAAATTCATGGATGTCCGATTGTTTAATCAGGCGGATGCCGGGCTCCGGATAGGGAAGCGAGACTCCTTTCCAGTAGGCCACGGCCCGTCCGCGCACTGCTGTTACGGCTTTGAAGGCCGGATGTGAGGTATCCAGAAGTTTTTTACCGGCGGAAAGAAACTTTCCTTCAGCACCAAATGAATCCGCAGCCTGGCTCTTCTGCGGGGCTGTCAGTGACTTACGGACGCCCAGCCAGGTGAAACTGAGCCGGGCGGCCGCCATCGTGCTCTGCAATCGTATTGAAGCCGTGCTGTGCGCTGATTCAGTCTGTGGTTCTTCGAGCATGGAATGACTCATGAGGACTCCTTTGTGACTGGTGGAAATGAAAAACGCTGCCAGATCTCAATTGACCAGGCAGCGTTGCAGCGGGAATTTATATGAATTAATTGTGACCGATTATGTCGGTATCGGACTATTCGTCAGTGTGATTTGATAAACGTATTGTGAAACCGGACAGGCCACGGCGATGCCAGATGACATTCGAGCAGTAGCTCACGGTGGTCGATCTGCGGCTCATCAGTGTCACGGAATTGGGGAAAGGGGTTTGATCAGACTTTATTTGTGAGTTCAGGAAGAACCAGAGTTCCGACCTGACCGGTTTCACTGGGGCGGGCCTGGTCGGCAGCCTCAGGGGTTGAAAACAGCTCTGTGGTCAGGAGTTCGATTCCCCCAGCATTGGCGACAGCATATTTCAGACTCGCTGAGCTTAGCTGTGTCCGTAGCCGTTGAATATCATCGGACCTCCAGATCTGATCGGATGTCTCATGACCAGAGTAAATTTTCAGCAGATGAGTGTCTTCGGGATTCATCTCCTCAGCCCAGAACTGCAATGCGGCACTGATAAGGAGTATCTCCTGTCGGGTGAGCATGGTGCTCCTTCCTTTGAGACGGGTAAGTCAGTTGATTGAAGAAAGATGTTTAATACTTCGGCGGGATTTTCTCCTGGGCGATTCCCAATGGAAGATGCCGGGCTGGTCAGCATCCAGACAACGACCGTTGGCCCATGTTCGTAACCGCTCGACAGACTCAGCCGCAGTCACCGCGATGGGGACCACGTTTAGCCGTGCTTCCAGCAAAGTCACCTCCAGCAGGCCTGCCAGCCGACAGCAACTGCGGATTTCAGCACCGGTCCAGTCGGTATCCTCTGGACGCTCCTGCTCCGGATTGAGCCCGAATAACCGAATATACTGGTCCCAGATCTGATTTTTCTGTTCCCGGCCCGGCAGATCCAGAAAGAAGATCCCGTCAAACCGCTCGCTGCGTCCGAATTCCGGCGGCAGTCTGGAAACATCATTCGCCGTACAAACCACGAACACGTCCGACTGGTGATCGGCCAGCCAGGAGAGAAACGTCCCGAACATGCGAGATGAAACACCTGAGTCTCCGTTACCGTTCAGTCCGGAAAACGCCTTCTCGACCTCGTCGATCATCGCCACACAGGGGGCCATCGCATCAATCACCCGTAACGCCTGCCGCGTCCGCTCTTCCGACTGCCCTACCAGCGAACCGAGGAGGTTCCCCACATCCAGGTTTAATACGGGACGCCCCACTTCCTGCCCCAGTGCCTTACAGAACTGGGATTTCCCGCACCCGGGCGGAGACAGCAACAGGACGCCCCGTGGACGCTTTCGGGGATCATCACGGCTCGGTTGCTGCAAAGCCCGTTTACAGAACGTCTTGAGGGCTGTCAGGCCTCCCAGATGACTGAAATCGTCATCTCCCCGGTACAGTGACAACAGACCACTCTTTTTAAGCGTCTGCGTCTTGAGTTCCCAGACGGCATCGGCGGTGATACGTCCCTGTCGCACCAGACTCAAGCTGAAAGCATTTTCGGCTTCCATGCGGGTCAAACCCGCAGAAGCATCAAGTACCAGCTGGAGTGCACTTCCCTCAGGCAATTCCCCGGCCTCGGTGGCGATCCCCCGGGCAATCTCTGCCAGTTGGTCACGGTCAGGCAAATCATGCTCAACCACAACGAACATTTTCTCCAGCTCGGTCGGGATCTGTACGACAGGAGACAGCACCACCACAATCGTGCGGTTCTGCTTGCCGGCGATGATCTGACGCGACAACGCCTGCACCACTTCCGCGGACTGCATAAACCGGTGAAAGTTCTGCAGCACGATCATGGCTGTCCCGTCTGGTGTGACCAGAGCATTCACCGCACGGATCGCCGCCAGCGGATCAAAACCGGTGACCTCTGCCTCACTCTGTCCGGGGATGTTTAATCCCGCATCGATATCCCAGGTAGCAAGTTGCCACTGTTCATCCCGGCAGAGCTCTGCAATCTCAGTCAGGGCCTCCTGGTGTTCGTGGGATTCGATCCAGATCCCGGTAAAGCAGGCCCTCACGTATTCTGTTAGTCGAGTGCGAATATTCAAGCGGATCTCCCTTTCAATTTAGAAAGTACTTTTTAGATTGGTTACGCTTCAGGACTGCTGACGGTTTGTTTGCTGCTGCCCCAGTTGCTGATGAAATTCAGCCGTCAGCTGCTCTTCCGTCC
>NZ_CAXAVM010000328.1:0-3670 GCF_963972345.1 uncultured Gimesia sp.
CAGGTACGAAATGGGATAGCCCGAAAGACGTGCGTCATTCATGTCTATTCACTCATTAATAAATTATGGTTTGGCGGGTAACTTACAGAGACAGAAACCATTTGTGATCCCCGCAGGGACTGCATGGATGAACTGCAACTGCACTTTTTCGGGTTCTGAAATCTCGCAGGCAGAATCAGTCAGAGTCCTCAAGACGCTCCGATAGCCCCCTGCCCGAAGAGACAGCCCCCCAGACTAGTATTGTAAAATCTCATCTCGTTTTACAATAAGCTTTTACAATTTTATTCTATTTTGAATTCGGTTCCGTTTTTTGACTTTAAAAAACAGGACTTTGACTATAACTGATCAATGCCTTGAAAGGAATGGAAATTCAATTTCCGCACTGGACACCTGAGAACATTCACAACACAGAATATCAGACATTCTAATCTTATTTATCCGACAAGCCGTGGTTCATTCCTGTCCCACTTCTGCACTGCCAGTTGATTTGAGGTCCCTATGTTATCTCGCTTTTATTTTTCGCTGGTGATCTTTCTACTGGGAAGTTTCTGCTCTACAGTACAGGCAGCAGAGCTCAAAGCGACAGACTGGTCGCAGTGGCGAGGCCCCCACCGTGACGGCACCGTCAGCGATACCGCATTGCCCGAGAGTCTGTCTGAACAGTCTCTGACCCAGGTCTGGAAAATTCCCCTCGGTCCCGGTTACTCGGGCCCCCTGGTCACAGCAGACCGAATTTTCGTAACGGAAACCATCGATCAGAAAACCGAAGTCGTGCGTGCCTTGA
Source organism: uncultured Gimesia sp. (assembly GCF_963972345.1). NCBI lineage: Bacteria > Pseudomonadati > Planctomycetota > Planctomycetia > Planctomycetales > Planctomycetaceae > Gimesia > uncultured Gimesia sp. Next base: position 785 of record NZ_CAXAVM010000328.1, read on the forward strand.
ATCGCAAAACGGGGAAACAGATCTGGAAACAGGCCTGGCCCGGCACGATCAGCGTCCCGTTTTTCGCCAAAGAAAATGGTGACTGGATTCGGGCGACCCCCGCTTATGACGGTGAAAGACTGTACGTCGCCGGCATTCGGGATCTACTCGTCTGCCTGGATGCCACCAGCGGCGAGATCCTCTGGCGGATTGATTTCGTTGACAAACTGAACTCACCGCCCCCCGCTTTCGGCTTCGCTTCTTCACCGCTCATCGTCGGCGATTCACTGTATGTCCAGGCCGGAGGCGGCTTATGCAAAGTCGATAAGTTAAACGGCGAAATCAAATGGCGGACGCTGGAAGATGGAGGCGGCATGTTCGGCAGCGCCTTCTCTTCGCCTTATTACGCCACCCTGAATGGAGTTCCTCAACTGATCGTCCAGACCCGCACCACATTGGCAGGCGTCAATCCCGATGATGGCACCCCACTCTGGAAACAGGACATCCCAGCCTTTCGCGGCATGAATATTCTCACGCCCACGGTCCACGAGAATTCCGTCTTTACCAGCAGCTATGGCGGCAAATCGTTTCTCTTTACTCCCGGCAAAACCGGCGAACAGTCTGCCCCGCAGGAAACCTGGACCAACAGGGCACAGGGATACATGTCCTCCCCGCTGATCATTGAAGACCATATTTACCTTCACCTGCGCAATCAGCGCTTGACCTGCATCGATTTCAAAACAGGCGAAACCCGCTGGACCACAACTCCCTACGGGAAATACTGGAGTATGGTGACCGATGGGAAAAAAATACTCGCCCTCGATCAGACCGGGGATCTGCTGCTGATCCAGGCGAACCCGCAAAAGTTCGAACTGCTCGATCGACGCAAAGTCGCCGAAGATTCCTGGGCGCACATCGCTGTCAGCGGCAATGAAATTTTCATCCGCGCCCTGGATCACCTCGCAGTCTATCGCTGGAAAACTTCAGAAACCGGAAACTGACCGATTCGTATGAGCGTTCCCGAAATCCGCATTCGCACACTCAACCAGGCACCGCTGCAACAGAACGGCGATTACGTTCTGTACTGGATGATCGCCAATCGGCGGACCCGTTATAATTTCAGTCTGCAGCGGGCCGTGGACCTCAGCAAAGAACTCAACAAACCCCTGCTCGTTTTCGAAGCACTGCGTTGCGGCTACGAATGGGCCAGCGACCGTCTGCATCGATTCGTCCTGCAGGGGATGGCCGACAACCGGAAGAGCCTGCAAGACAGTCCCGCCGGCTATTACTGTTATGTCGAACCGGAAGCCGGCCATGGTGCGGGGCTGCTGGCTGCGTTGTCAAAGAAAGCCTGCGTGGTGGTCACCGATGACTTCCCCTGCTTTTTCATTCCCCATATGCTGAAAGCGGTCGCCCCCCGCTTGCCCGTGCGCCTGGAAGCCATTGATTCCAACGGGCTCCTGCCGCTGCGGGCCGCCTCTCAGATCTATCCCACGGCTTACGCGTTCCGACGCTTTCTGCACATAGCGCTGCCCGACCACCTGGACCAGATTCCCAAAATCAACCCGATGTCTCACATCGAGCTTCCCGAATTTTCCTCCGTGCCGAAGGAAATCCTCAAACGCTGGCCGATGGCATCCGACGATCTCCTGCAGGCCACACCCGAAGTACTGGCCGACCTGCCCCTCGATCATCGGGTCGGCCCGGCTGATTTTGACGGCGGGATGCAGGCAGCCGACAAAACGCTCAAACAGTTTCTCAACGTCCGCCTGGAACGTTATGCAGAAGAACGGAATCTGCCGGAAGAAGAAGTCACCAGCGGACTCTCGCCCTACCTGCACTTCGGTCATATCTCGGTGCATGAAGTATTCAAACGGCTCGCCGATCGTGAGCACTGGGATATCGAAAAATTAAGGGATCAGAAGGCGACCGGCAAACGGGCCGGCTGGTGGCAGATGAGTGAAACCGCCGAAGGCTTTCTGGACGAACTGATCACCTGGCGCGAGCTGGGTTACAACATGTGCTGGCAGCGCGATGATTATGACCAGTATGAGTCCCTGCCCGACTGGGCGCGGACGACGCTCGAAGAACACGCCTCCGACCAGCGCGATCCCTGCTACTCGCTCGAAGAATTCGAACAGGCCCGCACACACGATGCCCTCTGGAACGCCGCGCAAACACAGCTGGTCACGGAAGGACGCCTGCATAATTACATGCGAATGCTCTGGGGCAAGAAAATATTGCACTGGTCCGAATCTCCGCAGGCTGCGCTGGAGATCATGATTCACCTCAATAACAAGTACGCCGTCGATGGCCGCAACCCGAATTCGTATTCGGGTATCTTCTGGTGTTTAGGCCGCTACGATCGTGCCTGGGGACCCGAGCGACCCATCTTCGGAAAAATCCGCTACATGACCAGCGAAAACACGGCCCGCAAATTCAGCGTGGACGGTTACCTCGAACGCTACGGCAAAGAAAAGCGACAGGGTTCCCTCTTCGATTGAAGTCACAACACTCTAACGCTTAAACTGACTCCCACAACACAACCGATTTGATGGTTTAGTACCAGTCGAGGGGGAGTCCGGTTTTGAGCAGAGATCTATTTCAGGGAACGGTTCCCTACTATGCGCGTTACCGCGTTCCGTATCCGCAGCCACTCCTGTCACAGGTCTGCGAACAGGCGCAGCTGACCGGCACAGGACGACTGCTGGACCTGGGATGTGGCACGGGCGAACTCGCGATCCGCCTGGCGCCCCGCTTTCAGGAAGTCATCGCCGTCGACCCGGATGCGGAAATGCTGGCAACTGCGAAACAGAAAGCCCGGGATCAGCAGGTTCCAAATATCCAATGGCGCCATCACAGTGCCGAGCAGGTGACCGCGGAGCCAGGTTCCTGCGAACTGGTCAC
>NZ_CAXAVM010000329.1:0-3661 GCF_963972345.1 uncultured Gimesia sp.
TCATGACTTATTAATTTCGAAAATAGCAATCAAAGGGAGCTTTTCTACAGAGCAGTCCTGACCCCTTAATTCCTCTGTCTAGTCTTATTGTCTTTACGATATTTGATTAAAATTAACTTGAGGTAGTTTCTCAAATACGGGCTTAGCGAAGAGATAGCCTTGCATTAATGCTACGCCAGAATCTCGCAACCATGCCATTTCTTCTTTTGTCTCGATGCCTTCTGCTAATGGAGTGATATTTAGATCATTGAATAAATTTAGACAATTTTTAATTATTAATTGTCGAGATGTATCTCGATCGATTTTACGAATCAGTTCCATATCAAACTTTATTATGTTCGTCTGAAAATCAGCCAACAATCCCAAACCAGAATAGCCTGAGCCAAAATCGTCAATTGCGGTTTTGAAACCCATCGACTTGTAATATTCAACTATTTCTTTAATAAAATCTGTATTCTCAATCTTCTCAACTTCAGTAAATTCAAACATGATTTGTTCTGTTGGGAAATCATAAGTTTTAGCGGCTTCTAAAGTAGTACGAATACATCTCTCTGGTTTATAAATAGCTTTTGGAAGGAAGTTAATGCTGAGTATCGATTCCAGTTTTAGTTTGGATGCCAGAGCTATCGCTTTAACCCGACAAAGTTGGTCAAACAGATAACGATTGTCATTGTTGACTTTAGATATTACGGAAAAGGCCGATTGATTTTCGGTTCCTCTTACCAGTGCTTCATATCCAAATATTTGATTTGTTTGAACATTAACAATGGGCTGAAAAGCCATACTAAAATCAAAGTCAAGACTGCTTTTGTCAATACAATTATCACAAGAAAATCGATCGTAAATGATTGGGGGTTCATCCATTTTCAACTACCACTAATAATATATCAGATATCAGACCGCCGATGTGCGGTAAACTTTTACTGCATTATTGCTATCGAGTATAGATAAATTAGATTGAATGCGAAAGAATGCATAAAAGTAGTTTCATGTCTTCTTAAGCAAAGTGAACACGCACGAGAGCTGTGCGAATCCTTAAGCAAATGACAGTATCGTACTACCAGGCGACGAAAGTTGAACAACCAGCTGATAGTCAGTTCGACTTTCCAGAGGAGTTGATATCACAGTTATGCACACTCATCCTGCATCGCTGTCTGCTGAACGATCATTAATCAGGTGGTAAGGGGCGTCGGCAAAAACGCTGCCCCCTTTACTCTCCCCGGGCATGCTTTCCGGTCTGTGATGGAGCTGGCAATCGTAAACGTTTTACGCGATACTCTTTTCATCCTTCAGTTTTAACGGTTCTACTGCGACTTTCTGCTCGCTGCGCTCGGCCCGGATTGCATTCGAGCTGACCCATTTTTGCTTATGGCTGGTTTCAGGCTTTCCGTGGTTGATATTTCTGATGGGGATGTTTCATCTGTTCCCATTGTGACGTGAAACAGGTCGATACTCGCCAGGCGGGCGGACACATAGGTCCGCACTCTACGACTACCGGTTGGCTTTGTTGTTCTGGATTGTGTGATTGCCCTGACAGTTTCCTGATGTCTGCGACAATCTCGGATTGCATTCGAGGCTACCCCTGCTTTCTCGATAATTAGCCGCGGTTTTTTGCGAACCGGAAAAAACGAGGCTGATCTGGGGTGGGCGATTAAAAAGGTGTCAGGAACCTTAAATATAAGGTTCCTGACACCTTTTTAATCATCTGGGGTGATCTATGATAAATATCGAGCACGCCTTTTTGATCCTGCTTTTGATCTTTCAGTGGTGCGGGATTTTCATCTGCGGAGAGTGGGGAGTTTCTTTTATAATGCTTTGTGAAACGTGTATAGGGACGTTAATACCAGCACTGTCGGGCAAGCCGAACTGTGGCACGCGCCCGTCTGATTTTATAGGACATTTGTAGGAGACATTGCAAATAATAACTAGGTTTCCGGGTGCCATGGCCGGCTTGTCCGGCCATGGCGAGTGGGTGTAGAAAGCCTGTTCCGGACAGAACGCGTTAGCTGCGCTCGGCCCGAATTTTATTCGGGCCCACCCTGTTATTCTGAGTGGGGCTGGTTGTTCGCGCACTGTCGGGCAAGCCGACCGTGGCACGCACTCGGGGGAGAGGACATTGAAATATTGTTGTTTTTGCTGGGTTCATTCTGGTGTTCGATCTGTGGAACTGGGGTTCGTTTTCTGTGGTCTGTGGTTTCGTTGCATGTGGGGTTATTCATGGTGGATTATTTTGGGGAAAGTCATGGGGGCGTCAAGGGGGATGAATAATATCATGTGGCGATACGGGTTGATAAAGGACCGATGCCGGGGTGAGCAGTGGCGGTGCCGGGGCGAAGGGCTGCGATGTGCGGCGACCCGCAGGCTGACATTACGAACCGGTGTTGTTGTGATAAGTGCAAATGTGGAAAAAACGGGCTCATTTATACTGAAGATCAGGAACAGGTGGCTTGTGTTTCAGTGCTCTGTAAACTGGGCACGCGCGCGACCCAAAACAGCGCTTATCGCTGTTGGCGCGGCGGCGTCAAGGGGAATTTATTCAGCAGGAGTGATCAAATGAGACGAGTAGACAATGTTCCGTTTGGTTGTCGTGTCTTCCTGGTCATCAGGGCCATGTATCATCGTTTGAGGACTGCGATGGTTCAATGTGGTGCGATCTGGAAAATTCTGGACTGCGGGGCGCACAGGGCTGGTCAGTTGGCGTCACGTTTGATGATTGAGGGTGACCGGACTGCCGTTCGCGAGGGGGAGCCGGACTGTGTGTTTCGAGATGATTATGAAAGTGATCGACTGAGCGGACTGGTTCACATATCTGGTGTGACCTCTCAAGTCGGAGAAGATTTATTTACGAGACATGCAAGGCAAACTTTAATTTTTTACTTCTGATCTGTTGAACTCTTAGTGAATCTGTGAAGCAGCCCTTGCGGACCGGATGCCTTCGCGTTCACAATAGGCGAATTCAATTCAGCCTGACTTCAGGTAATTTACAGCATTTTCAGGGCCTGTCAGTAACGATCATGGAAGAAGATGATCGATGGCGATTTCGTTTAAGGCTCTGTCAGTCATCAAGGTGGATGTTTCGATGTGGTCTTCGCGTCTGTTCTGGAAGCTGTTCCTGGTCTATGCCGGTTTGAATATCGCGTCTGCGATTGTTTTTGTCTTGATCGTTTCCGGTCGGCAGCAGACCCAGGTCGAAGAGCAGGTACAGCAGCGACTGCATGATTCTGCAGTGATCATGCGCAGCAGTCTCGAAGGGGTATTTCAGGAAGGGATTTCCGAACCTATCCAGAAAAAAGTCAGGCAGCTGGGAGAGGAAACGGGGACGCGTTTGACCCTGATTGATATGAACGGGATTGTGCTGGCAGATTCCGATCAGGAGTCTTTGGCACAGGTTCGCGACATGGAGAATCATAAGAACCGTGTGGAGGTCATTCAGGCGCTTTCCAATGGTTTCGGGAATTCCAAACGCATCAGTCCCACCCTGAGTGAGCCGATGTTGTACTATGCTCTTTTGTATGAAAAGGATGGCGAACCCCGTGGAATCGTGCGGGTTGCCATTACGATGGCGAAAATTCAGAAAGAGATATCGTCGATCGAAAAATTGATCTGGAGTATTGCTTTACTGGTGAGTTTTACCGTGATGCTGCTGACATACTGGGTTGTG
>NZ_CAXAVM010000330.1:0-3632 GCF_963972345.1 uncultured Gimesia sp.
GGGTCCTTTTCATCTGCTCCAGTCTTGACGGGAGGAGCCGGTTCCTGCGCCACACCTGTCAATTGACAGAATGACAGACAGGTGATGCTTACAATCACAAATAGCAAAGCAAATCGTTTTCTCATATTAATTCGATTTGAGCGGACAGGGGACTGCCTCTCTTCTTCCCAAAGTCGATGAAGAATATACAACACGCTGATAATGCCCGACTTGACTGTTAAAAGAACACGTTTCTGGAAATGTAGATAAGAGAACCAGCTATTCTAAGCCCATACTCATCAACATTCAATTACGCCCATCGCTCCAACCAGCAGTTTTCACAAATGCCTTGCCTGGAACACTGAACGCAAAGTCACACCGACAGCCTAACACCGGGCTCGGGCTGTTACCAGCATGAAATCTGCACATTTCCCAAACCGTCGAGAGAACAGTCTGAACCCGACTTACAATCGTCAGCGGAAATCGGCAATCTGATTTTTATTTGACGTTTAAGTTGCAGCGCTGATAGACTGGTTTCCTTACGGAACATTACCCTTCCTCCCTCAAATTCAAGAAAAGAACTGGTGCTCCTATGCAATTTGATCCACGCTTTTCAATGCCTGAATTGACTTCTGACTCTCTCTCAATCTCTCGTCGGCACTTTGTCAGAACCATGGGTGCGGCGATCGCGGGAACTCCATTTCTCGGTGTCGACAGGCTCCTGGCAGGTCAGACGGGGGATGCGTCGAAAGCCGCTGCTCCCGAACCACTGGTGAAACAGTTATACGAAAGCCTGAGTCCAGCACAAAAAAATAAAGTCTGCTTTGACTGGGATCACAAAGACAAAAATGGCCTGCTGCGACAGCACGTCCGTGCCAACTGGAACATCACAGAGCCGATCGTTCACAGCGATTTCTTTACTAAAGACCAGCAGGAAAAAATTGAAGCAATTTTCTTTGGCCATTTTGATCCCTCCTGGCATAAAAAAATCCGTAAACAATTAATGGACGATCAGGGCGGTTACGGGGAAGACCAGTCGATCGCCATCTTTGGCACACCTGGAACGGATCAGTTCCAGTTTGTCATGACAGGCCGTCACACCACGGTTCGCAGTGATGGAGACAGTGCGGAACATCTGGCATTCGGAGGACCGATCTTCTACGGTCATGCTGCTGAAGAATTTAATGAACCAGCAGATCATCCCGGTAATGTCTTCTGGGAACAGGCGCTGAAAGCCAACCAGGTTTACAAGATTCTGGATGGCAACCAGCGTAAAGCAGCCCTGATTCCCAAAGCACCTGCGGAATCGAACATTCAATTTAAAAAGTCCCCTGATCAAATCACCGGTCTTCAGATTGCCGACATGACCAAAGACCAGAAACAGGAAATGCAGTCTGTCCTGAATCTGTTGATTGAGCCTTTCCGTGCTTCCGATCAGAAAGAAGTCAGAAAGTGCATCGAAGCGCAAGGCGGACTCGATAAGTGCCGCATTTCCTTCTACCAGGCAGGCGACATCGGTAATGATGGAGTCTGGGATAACTGGAGACTGGAAGGTCCCGCTTTCGTCTGGCACTATCGTGGTGCTCCCCACGTGCATGTGTGGGTTAATATCTCGGCCGATCCAGGTACGCAGATCACCGCGACCTGATATCTGCAGAATAGAGGGCAAACCTCTAAACGATCAGAGGGGGACTGCTCTCTTTCAATCGGCAGTACCGCTGCAGCTTCATCACAGAAGTAACGCGGGAAGCATCTCTCCCTGGAATATCATTTCCTTGACAATGCGTGTCGAGCATGCTGTTGTGTTGTCAGCAGTATGCTCGACAGAGATTTTTTGCGCATGAACTACGGGATAAAAACTGTTTGCTGAATATGTCATATTCTTCCGGTTTTACTGCAAACATTTTTCAATTCATGGTTGCAATAATTTTCAGTTTACTCAAGCGGGATGAAGTTTCACTTCATGTTGATATTTAGAAACAGTAATGCGCTGAAGCGGAAAACGACGTTTTTATTGAACTCATTAAAACGAGGTTCAATGTCGGTTGACTTTCTGAGTGGATAAGCAATATTGGTTCTTAGTCAAAATCGTTTTTCCTTTTTTACTATGGAAAAATTTTTGCGATCACTTATGATACTCTCCAAGACATGACACTGGTCAAACCAGATCGTTGACCCTGCCTGTCAGATACTCCTGGAATATCATTCAGTATGTATACTTTTTGTTATTTCCAATTAGCAACTTCGCACTAATTGTTAATATACCTGATCTTCTCTCCAGACTGCAGGTGGCCGAGTGACTAAAGAGCTTCTCTCACAGCGTAAAGTCAATTCGTTCTCAACTTCTTCTTCGACACCTAAACCTGATCCTGCCAACCCGACACTTTCCTTGATGGATCGACTTTCGATCAGTCAAATCACAACTTATCACTGGTCTCTGGAAGAAAGTCTGCATGGCCTGGTAGCTGGCGGAATTCCTGCCGTCGGTCTCTGGAACCGGAAAATTCTGGATCTGGAACCAGCACAATCCGCAGAACTCGTAATCGATTCAGGCCTCAAAGTCTCAAGCATTTCCCTGGCAGGTGGTTTCACCGGATCTAACGAGTACTCTTTTGACGAAGCGATTGCCGATGCGACCCAGCTGATTGAATTCGGCGGACAGGTTAATGCGGCAGCAGTACAGGTCGCCAGCGGTCCCCGTGCCGGGCATACCGTAAATCATGCACGAGAGCTGACTGTGGATGCACTGAAGCGACTCGGTGATGTTGCTGGCTCTAATGGCATACGGCTGGCTCTTAAAACCATGCAGAACCCACAGGCAAGAAGCTGGACCTTTCTCAACTCGATCGAATCCACACTGGAATTGATCGACGCCTGTCAGCATCCAGCAGTCGGAATCGCAGTCGACCCTGCTCACATCTGGCATGACAAGTCTGCCAAAAACCTGATTACCGATATGATTTCGCTCATCGCAGCAGTACAAATTTCAGAAATGAAATCTGGCGAATCAGTCCAGGAACTGTTCCCCGAGCTTGATCTCATTGAAACCATTCATGAAGCCGGATATCAGGGTTACTTCGACCTGGAAATTTGGAGTGAACAGGTCTGGCAATCCGATTATTCAGAGATGCTTACCAGCCTGCGTCTTGCCTGCCAGCCTGAAACCCCTCCCCAGTTCAACTGAAAAGACTGCCTGTGAACGACAGGGATTTTTCCTGCTCCTTACGAAATTCCCTGCCTGTGATTGATAAACGGATCATAGTTTGGTTACGATGGTGACCATGACCGACGCGCAGATCAGATAAAAGCCCCTGGTAAAACGACCAGCCAGTTTTCACACCCAAGATTTTTTCAGCTTCCCTGAAAAACGGGTAGCCATAAAAATCCCTCGCTGATTGACTCTCTTCTGATTATTCTGGAATGTGGTGACACGTAATGGCTCACGAATCCTTTAGCCTGAGTGATCTGGCAAAACAGTTAGGCCGCGACCGCCGAGAACTGGAAAAACTAGCCAATCGAGGCAGAATTCCAGGGCGGAAGGTCCAGGGGGAATGGCAATTCCATTCCACAGAAATCACTCACTGGCTGGAACAGGAAATGCGCAGCTACACGATATCCGAACTCGAACGGGTGGAGCAGACCAATCCTCCCCC
>NZ_CAXAVM010000331.1:0-3610 GCF_963972345.1 uncultured Gimesia sp.
CCAGATCCCATGTCTCCGAATTCAACAGCAGCCAGCCGATTCGACCATCTTCCGCGTGTTCGACTCCATATCCCTCTTCGGATAACCCTCGCATCAGAAAATCGGCAATGTGGGCTTCATCTTCCACAATCAAAATCCGGCTGCTCATCCCAAATGCTTTCTCTACTTAAAATTGTAGTAATCCGTTTCGTTTTTTCATCTTACACCAACATTATACGCAGCCAAAGTGTATCGCCATGAAAGATGAAGCGGATTTTATCTTTGGTTCATCCTGGTTTCAGACACGCGCGATAGTATCTGACTGTGAGAACAGAAAGCCTGTTCCAAAATATTTACTGACTAAGACTAAGGAGTCAATCATGCGTGCTGTATTATTATTAGCAAGTCTCGTGAGCGTAGTAGCAGGAACTGTAGTCGGAGCTGATGTCCCGCAGAGCCAGGACAGTCCGCTTTCACAGGTTTTATCAAAGCTGGAACAACAGGGGCTGGCGCCTATTGTGGAAGTTGATTTTGACGATGGTGTCTGGGAAATCGAAACCTTTCGCAAAAACAAACCGCTCGAAGTCCACGTCAACCCGCAGACGCTGGCGATTCTTAGCGAGCATCCGGACACCCATCATCGGAAACCGAGTATCAACGCCCTCACCGCTTCCCAGATCGCCAGGCAGATTGAGCAGACGGGTTATCAACCTATCCTGGAAATGGATTATGAGCATGGTCAGTGGAAAGTAGAGGCGCTGCATGCCGGTTCTGAGCGGGCGCTGACTGTTGAAGCGGCGACGGGGAAAATTCTGTCAGATCGGGCGGACGACTGAAGCCGACAGAATTAACGGCTGGCGATTCTCGCAATCGTGTTTTTTGCACTGTCTGATCTTTGGTTCATATTCAGCATGGCCTTATGTCCGCTTTTATAGTGCCTTTAATTCGAATCACTCCGGCCAGCAAATTTCATAGTTTACAGATAGATGGAAAACAAGATGATCCCTTACCTTAAACACTTCAGAAAAATCAGACCCGAGTATCACACCTGCCTGACAATACAGGACGCCGTTCCGCATTTGGTCCAGCGAATTGAACAGAATACAAATAATAAAAAACGCTTAGCCGATCAGCAGCAAACTGAGTCTTGTGACCGGATCGCAGCTTCCTCTTCACCGTGACGCGTTCCAGACGCCGCTCTCCAGATTAATCACTCATTGAATCGATAATATGACTCACCAGTCAGAGAAAAGAAATTTATGATGATCACTCTTACCAGTTTTTTCAATGATCTGTTCTCGATCACAACGCGGTCCGATTTGAGAGACAATCAAACCCGATTTGCAAAACAGCATAGCGGCTCATACACCAATATGCAGGACCTTAATGATACGATCAAACAATGGTCGGCCCGGGGCGCATCTTATGTAGAAATTCATCGCTATGCCTCTGCAGCAGAGCTGGGAGTCGTGTTGTCTCGTTTCGATAAGGCAAACGGGCAGGGGATTTCGGATGTGGTTCTGCTGCTCGATGAATCCCTGCCACTCCGGTTCGAACAGTTACTCCGCCGCAAGAACCTGGGCCGTCGCCTGACGCTGATTCCCCGTCAGGATTCCGCAAGCAACGTCTGTAATTCACTGGGAATGACCGGCTCTCTCTTTCGCATGGACTGGGAAGCAGTCGAGGTCAGTTTTTATCTGAAAGACATACTGACCAGTAGCGTGATTCGTCTTAACAGAAGTGAGAAGCTCGCCGTCCTGCTACCGGAAACCGAAGACTTTACCGAACTCAAACGCAACGATGATCGGCTGATGTAATCAGACACGTTTCACATTGACTCTGCGAGGGAGGTAATTACCTAAGTGATGATTACTGCAAGACAACCACAAGTTTGATCCGATGGCCTTTACGATTGACTGTCAGGTTTATGCTTGTTGTTGCAGATCGAAATTGTTGTCGAATACTGAATAGGCTTTGATTGGTAACGTCTTCCTTATCGATTCTCACGATTTCGTCTGCCTGTTGAATACCTGCTTTCTCTGCAGGGCTAGTTTCGTCAATAATGGCAACTACCGTCCGACCATCAATACGAAGTAGGTGTAAGCCACTCAAGTCAGAGTGATCTGGTTCATTGAAACGTTTACCTTCATGCAAGTAAATTACTTTGTCAGGAAAATCGAATGTAACAAAGTGTCGCGACCAAAATCCGAGACCAAGCGAATTCGAATCACTTTTCTTTACGATTAAATTTCGCAAGACAGAACCTTTCACCACCAATACAGGAAGTCTCCCTGATTCAACCGAGCTAATTCCTGTAATTGTCTGCAGTTTAGTGGAGGTAAGTACTTCTAATTCATTTTTCTTTTTGAGATCATCGAAAATATTAGAAGCCAGTGTGCCTGTGGCATTACTACCTGTATCAATCAAAAAAGGGCTTACGTGATCACTCGTGGGTCCGGCAATAACAAAGGGAGGGCTTTTGCGTATGAAACCAATACGGACAGGTTTTCCTAAGGATTCTGTGGAATGCTCCACGTCATCCATAATCCGAACTTTTCCCCTATCAAAGTCGATTTGAACTACGTAGTTTTGAAGAAAGTCCATGCCCAGGATGCCATATACGTTTTTTCCGGAAGTTCGCCGCATGTCAATCAGATCTGAGCAAATGACATATCCCGTCTCACCAAATTTAAGTTTTCCCACAAAAGCTAATGGAGCTTGGTAGATATTTGCGGTCGAATGTCCATTAGGTGCCTTTAGTTTCACTTGTCCAATCTGCTTCCCTAATTCGTCGCGTAGCGCGACGTCAAGCACGGTGATCTCAGTCCCGGTATCAAGAACGAACTGGTATGTCTTTCCGTTGAGAGTGAAGGGGAGCAGGAGATACTCGCCTCCGCGGTCAACGTCAAATTCCTGAATCATTTCGTTCGGAGGGACCCTCTCTTTTTCATTGCCTCTGACAACGAAAATACAACAGGTTGTGTAAAAGACAATCAGAGAAAATGTAATGAAAAGTAACTTGCGAGACATAATGATTCTGCATCTTCACAAAATAGGGGATTTATGTGTTGTGCGTCACCCGAGAAAAATCTCGAACATTAATTTACGAATAAATATTTTCTGCTGCACAGTTTTAAATTTGAGGTTCGAAAGAGATTTTTAAAAATCGATTTGAGCTCGAACTCCGAAGATATCTGCGTTGCTGTTTCGTACGATTGGGCCATATACGACCGGGCTGCTATTTAAAAATGCATGAATATAATTAAATTCAAATCGAGTATATTGATTCCAATACCAGTTAAGACCCAGGGTCAAATCTGTAAGACTCCCTCCCTGGATACTTTTACTATTTAAGTTGAGATAAGACCAACGTCCGGCAATTTCCCAGGCACCTGAACCACCATCTCTATTAAAGGGATCGTTGGGAATTACGCGACCAAAAACACCCGAGGTTCGTTTGTAAGGTCTGCTTTCTCCAGTCAGAAAGTATCCAAAATAGGCATAAGCACCATGCAAGGTGTTGATTTCACCATTTTCCTGTCTGAGAACCGAGCACAAAATCTCTGATTGTGCATAGAATGGACCGGTGACAAATGCTAATTCACCGGAAAAGAGATTATAGTTTTGAGTG
>NZ_CAXAVM010000332.1:0-3594 GCF_963972345.1 uncultured Gimesia sp.
AGAACACCAATTTCTGAGAGATATCTCAGCGAATCTGCAGCCTGCAAATCGATCCGGACAACCTTGAGTGACTTGCCAACAGGAGCATCTGTCAATCGCAGAACCTGGTGCTCAGGCATCGATCCATCCTTTTGTGGAATGGGAGCATCACCTGGGTCATATTCAGGATGATTCAAAAAGTCATCGATATAATCAATCAGTCTGTCAGAAGCACAAGGCTCCAGTCGGAAGGCGTCTTTCTCCAGTGTTTTCCAGGTGACTCCCAACGACTGGCAAAAGAAGAATTCGAGAAGTCGACGCCGACGGACCGTACGGAGAACCTGTCTTCGACCGCACTCTGTCAGGATGGCCCCTTCATATGGGATTAAGTCGATCAACCCTTTTTGGGCCAGATCCTTCAGTACGCTACTGACTGTTCCGTTGGTAACTCCAATCGCTTTAGCAATCTTTCCGGTCGGGGCACGAGAATCATCTCCAAAAGTGGCGATACTTTCGATTGCCCAGAGATAGTCTTCAGGACGCGTCCGACGAAGATCACTCATTGTGCTCCCAATCTTAATGCAGGTACAAATATTCTTTGCAATTCAACCTCGGTTTTTTAATTACGCCAGAGATTTGTGAGATTGTAGTCTGCGATGACTGTTTAACTGGCGATCTGTCAATAAGATACTTTTCTTAGGCAACGTCTTCTGATAACCAGATGCTGTGCTCAGGATTTCGATGCGCTGTCTACCGGCCTAACAGATAGTTGCGCGTACTGAATGCACCACGCACAATTGTAGCATGCGCTACATCAAACCCCGACAAATGTAGCTTATGCTACAATTTGTGTCAAGCATAGAGAATCATCGCTCTCTGTATCCCCCGAATTGGCTGTCAGACCGGAAGTCGTGATGGAGAATTGCTTAAAAAGGTCGGTTTCAACCGGCAATTTTAATCAACAATCTTCACCGAAAGTCCGTGTGTCTGACATTTCCTCATTAGTCTCATAGTTTTGGAATACAAAAACCAGGGTTTTGGAATATCAAAACCGATTTACCCGTCGATCCTTATGACAATTAGTGATCACGAAAGTATCAACAGAATTTGTATCCCCCCCCAAAATCAGCAAAAACTCTAGAAAGACTCAAATCGATGATACTCCGAATACTTAACAGTTACTGCCCATATCAAGTTTTGGTGGTCTGTGCGGTTCTGGCAGGAGAGCATTTGTACCAGCCTCCCCAGGCAATTGCCGATCTTCCGTTTGAAAATCCGACTCCCGCCTGGCACGAAAATATTACTCCAGTTTCAGATCGGGAGTCTGGTTTGCGCCCGCTTGAACCTGCCTCGATCTGTTCTGACAATGAATGCCAGCCCAGAGGCACCCTATTTCAATGGAGTTATGGAACCAGTTTTTCAGGAGGCCCCGATCTTGACGAACCTCTAGCCACTGACCGACCCGATTTCACTGAAGCGAGTTCAACTGTGGGCCGGGGAGTGGTTCAGCTCGAACTGGGATACACCTACATCTATGATGACGATGGTACTGCTTCTTCAAAATCTCATTCTTTGCCTGAACCTCTTCTGCGTTATGGTATCCTGGCAGACTGGCTAGAATTCCGACTTGGCTGGAACTATTCCAGCGATCAACTTGCTCAACTAAATGATATTTCCGGTAGTGAAGATCTTTACCTTGGCTTCAAAATTGGACTGACGCCACAAGAAGGAATTCTACCTGAAATGGCGGTCATCCCGCAGATGACTGTCCCCACAGGTTCAGATCAATTTACAGCGGGAGAAGTACTGCCCGGCTTAAACTGGATTTACAGTTGGGAAATCAACGACTTCATTTCGACGGGAGGCAGCACCCAGTTCAACCGCGCCATCGACGAAGTCACCACGAATGCCTTTACCGAATGGGCTCAATCATGGACAGTCAGTTACACTTTGACTGAAAAAGTAGGTGCATATACCGAGTGGTTTGCGTTTTTCCCTCAAAGTGCTGAGACTGCAAAACCTGAGTATTACTTTAATGGCGGATTTACCTATCTGATCAACAATAATGTGCAATGGGATATCCGGGCAGGCGTGGGGCTGAATGAAGCAGCTGACGACTACTTCGTGGGCACGGGAATCTCAATACGGTTTCTATAAGGTTTCATCTGCTCATCACATTGTGATCGGCGCACAACTCACATCTAGAATTGTTCGAAAACTTGATCGTCCCTAACCGGTCGATAGTAGAAACTGGACTTCCCCAGTAATAGTGGTCGAGTTTTGACGCTTAAGAATTAATCATCCTGGCGTCAGTTTGAATTGTTCACATACTCCAATCTGCACTTTCATGAAATAGAATGCCAGGGAACGCACACGAATAGTGTCCAGTTCACGCATTCGCAGCTCGGCCGGTTCATCAAGAACACTCTGGTAACGGTGACCGGCCCGCGAGAAGCCGAGCACCTGGCAGGCACACCGCTCACTGACTTCGTATCAAACCTGAAGTTCCTGCATCAGAGTACGACGACGAGTGGGCCTCACAGTTTTTTTTGAGAACGTTTTAGAGCATGCTCTTGTCCAGGCTCAGGTCAGCCACCAGTTGTTTGAGCTTCCAGTTTTCCCCTTCCGACTGCTTCAGTCTGCGGACTTCAGCGACGCCCAGACCGGCGTATTTCTTCTCCCAACGGTAAAAGGTCTGTTCGGTGATCCTCATCTTCCTGACGATCTCTGCTACCGCAGTGCCGGACTCATACTGCCGCAAAACAAATGCAATCTGCTCTTCCGAATATCGTTTCTTTTCATGTTCATGCTGTCTGATCCTCCTACGAAAAATACAAGATAACAAAATTTCTCGCATTTAACATGGATCAGGAATCGGGGTGAAGGTCAAGTCTATTGGAAACTCTCACAACAAATGGATCAAGTCAAGGGGAACTTCAGCATGCCAGATATCGCAGAATCGGACACATCAATTTGGCTACCCATAAAAAACAATCAGGTGCATTACTTCCGAACCTGATGCTTAAATTCGGCTCTGAACTGCTGTTCGACGTCATCAGCACGGCGTATGAACGCTTCAGCCTGATCGTGACGACCAATCTGCCCTTTGAAAACTGGGCCGAGGTACTAGTGTCTCGTCAGTTTTAATAATTGGGGTTGTAGAGATCGAGTAAATATCAGATCCTTCACGCATTCAAGGAGGATCTGATATGGAAAAGAAATACATCGTACGGCTGTCGAAGCAGGAACGGGATACGCTTACGGATGTCCGCAAGCGGCTGAAAGGTTCAGCGCAGAAGGTCAGGCGGGCAGAAATTCTGTTGAAGGCGGATGTGCGGGGACCGAACTGGACTGACACAAAAATCACCGAGGCGTTTTCGTGCCGCGTGCAGACCGTGGAAAATCTCCGGAAACGACTGGTCGTCGAAGGGTTTGAGATCGCCTTGAATGGGAAGCCCCGGGCAGCACCGCCGAGACAGAAAGTTCTCGACGGCAAACAGGAGGCGCAGGTGATTGCCATGCGTCTGGGGCAGCTTCCGAAAGGCTATGCGAACTGGTCACTTCGACTGCTGGCGGAACGTATGGTGGAACTCGGACTGGTCGAGTCGATCAGTC
>NZ_CAXAVM010000333.1:0-3441 GCF_963972345.1 uncultured Gimesia sp.
CTGGTTTGGCACTACCAGACAGGCCGTCCGCACCATCCGCCAGGGCGCCCGCCTGGTCGTCTACGCCAACGACGGACTCATGATGCAGCACGCCATGCAAACCGCCTTCAGCGAACTCCGCAAAGGGTAAACGAACACAAGCCACAACCCACAGGTGATACCGGATGCAATCCGGTACGAGCGCAGCGAGCAGGAAACTGTCAGAGCAAGCGACCAATCCAGCAACAGAAAACCAGCCACGCAGCAGCGAACCCGTATGTCCGCACCCTACTGCAACCGGGATCGAAATGATCCTCTTAACGACACGTCTTCACCCATAACCTCCTGTTGTCTCCGCCAACACCGAATTACATTCGGGGCCATCTGGATTTTTACTTCACACCAACCAGAACCAACGCCGGTGTGCCACTGATCGGCTTGTCCGACAGTGCTGGTTCAATACCAGTTCAAAGCTTCCGATACACCAAAAAGCAGGAACTGTTCTATTTAAATCAATGCTTCAATTCTTTCGTTCAATCCTCCGTCCCCGGTTCACCAGATTGTTATTATCTGCCTTTGCTTTCTCAATTGCCGTTCGCTGCCGTTCATTGTAAAAGTCCGTCGTTAACGGCTTGCGTCGCTGTCCCGAAATCAGTTCAAGCAGGCCCAGCAGTGTGCCTACGATCTGAGGTTCCGCCCCTGTCTCCAGACCCGCGGTCCGCGCCGGCCAGGTCGTGTAACCGCCCAGGTAATGCTGTTCGGGCGGAGGAATGTAACCGGCGGCGCCGTTCGCCAGACTCATGTTGAAGGTATAGCGAAACGGACTTTGTGCTTTGAGCTTCAAGCCGGTAATCGCGTAGACTTCATTGGGAATCGCCGTGATCGCCAGATCGCCGATACAGATCACCTGCAGAATCAGCTCTTCCACCGGATGCGCTTCAATCCACAGCGCCTGCTCGGCGTAAACTTCCGGTCGATTCGCCGGACGCCGCTCGCCTCGTTTCGCATTGATCGCTTCCGCCCAGGCCAGTCGCTCAGGAGTCGGCAATCGACGATTTAATACAACCGTCGCCTGCGCCATTTCCAGCTCGGGAGTACCACTGCCATAAATGATTTTCTGATACGCGTTCAGAGCAATCTCCGCCAGCTCACCCGCATACTGGTCGAGACCATAATCGCTGCGGCGCGGCTTCGAGTAATCCATCCACTGCAGATCACCCGATGTACCCTGCGACATCGCCGCCACGAACGGTTTTTCAGGATCGCCGGTTTTCCCGATCTTCGCTTCCAGCAGTTGACAGAATTTACCGTAATAATCGGACGAGAATCCGCCCCGGGCTCCGAAGTAATGCATCGAATAATTCGCCAGCAGACCCAAGGGTCGTTTGCCATCGGCTGACTGAATACTCAACAGCGACAGCCCCGGATCCGCAGGTCCCGCAGGACAGACGTAATCGGGATTCTGATGACCGGGGTGCATCATCGCCCGCACCGTTTTGTCTCCGAAAGGATCTTCGCCCGGCTGGTCAGGCTGCCTTAACCAGCGTCGACAGTGCGTATGGGCCGGCGCATCAACGGACGTGTAACCAATCCGCGCCGGTTCCCGATTCGCATACGCTTTCGCAATCCCTTCCGCCAGCTTCGGTGGCAGAAACCGCTCGTAGGTCGGATCGCTGTTCGTGCCCAGACAGAGATTCATCACGCTCGGCGCGGTATGCGTGTGTGTCGAAGAGATCAGAATCCGGTCAACAGGAATGCCCGTTTTTTGACTGGCGAGTATCTTCGCCCGATCACAGATGTCGCGCGGAATCATGCAGGAATCAACGACGACAATCGCCACCGTCGTCTCCCCCGACTGCAGCACAAAACAGCGGGCATACAACCGGTCCAGCACTTTGTCCTGATTGATTTCCAGGAACTGGCCATTCTGCAGAGCCGGCAGCTTCTCAGGCGTGATATCAATTGCAGCGACACCCGCCGAGATCGCACCAGATCCCTCGGCAGGAAGAATACACAGCAATAACATCAGGCTCAAAACAGACGACATCATCAATGAAACACATCGCATGATTACACACTCTCCAGTCAGTTGAAAAAACAAAGTCGCTGCGATTCGTTACTGCTTCTGTTCCGGTTTCGCCTGTTTCGCCCGCAGCAGCTTCGCCATGTACGTAGCCGTTTCATCGGCAATCACATTGTAGCCCGCCAGGTTGGGATGACGGTCCCCATACCAGCCGGGCAGATCACCGAGAATTGGGTCCAGTTCGTTCGCCATCACTACCACACTGCCACCGATCACGAACGGCTTCACCAGTGCATGGTATTTTTCCGGAACCTTCTCCAGCGGATAACGCCGATAGGTGAGCATGTTCTGCCCTTTCTTCAGCTCTTCTGCGTAACGGGGATAAATATCGAAGACTTCCAGGTTCTCTTTCTTCGCGACGTCAAATACCAGGTCGTTGATTTTTTTACTGTCCGCTTCATTCGCAAACGGAATCACCGTCATCGGAATCAGCAAGGCGTTGGGATGATCTTCACGCAGCCGCGCCAGCAGCTGATGAAAATCTTTGGGAAAATTCTCTGTGAAGTTCTCGCGTCGTGCCCGGTCGTTCAAACCGTACCGGATGAAGATATAATCCAGGCCCGGCAGTTTGGCAGCATCCCGATCATAGCGGCCCGAATCAAACAGCCGCTTGATATATTCGCCACTCAAACTCGAATTGATCACATCACAGGACGGCAGATCCCCTTCCGCAGCCAGCAGTTGTTCCAGCACCTGTTCCAGATGCGGCCCTTTCGGCTTCAGTTTGCGGGGAATACTTCCCTCCGTCGTACTGTCGCCGAGTAACAGGATCTGTACCTTTCCTTCGTGCTCCGCGTTCACAGTGACGGGAACAGACAAGATCGAGATCACAGTCATTAAAACATATAGAGATAGTCGTCGCAGCATCATCAGAGAAGTCCTGTAGGTAAGTGGAAGGAAGCAGGCGGGGTCGCAACATCATCAGGAACGGAACAGGTCCGTCGCATCTTCATTATGGTGCACTCTTGAAGCAAGTGCAATTTACAACCGGAGTTTTGGTCAATCTGTCTGCCCGTTAACGGCCGCATCTCCCGTGTGAACAGGATCGAATCTCTGCAGAAGTTGACCGCTGAGCGGTAGTCAGACGCGCACTGCTCAAGCGACATTCCCGCACAAATTGATCTTGACCGCTGCGCGCCGTCGGCGATAAGCGCTATTCTGAGTCGCGCGCGTGACCAGTTTACAGAGCACTGAAACAGGGCGAACCACTTCCGGAGGTTCACGCGAAATCCGGCGGTTTTTTCCCGATCTTCACTGCCTGAAACAGCACCAGTTCCCGATGTATGCCTGCGGGTCGCCACACATCGCAGAGTTTCGTCCCGGTACCGCCTCAGCACCGCCGCACATCGGTCCCCTGTCAACCCGTATCGCCACCCCGT
>NZ_CAXAVM010000334.1:0-3431 GCF_963972345.1 uncultured Gimesia sp.
TGTTGATCAGGGCTGCCCTGCAGTTCTGGTGCGAAGAAATGGATCTCGAAGATACAAAGATGTTCGAGATCTATGCTGGCGGCCCCTCAAGAGAGACGACATGGGGCCAGGCAGACATCCAGCGGCTGCGTCAACAGTTACTGGCAGCACAGTTACGCTATGCTGTGTGCAACCCTGAGGCGACAACGGTGAAGAACTCCCGCCTGTTCGAGAACCCAGTAGCTGCCGACCAGTCGATGACTGACGCCGACGACCGACTGGGAGTTGTTCTGGTTCCTGTTCCTGCAGTTTAATAAGACCCCTCAAACCCCTTTCATCAGTTCTGCCAGACTGATTTTGAGGGTATCGGCGATCCGCTCGATATTCCGTAAGGATAGATTTCGTTCCCCCCGTTCGATCCCGCCGATGTAGGTCCGGTCCAGCTCACACGCGTAAGCAAAATTCTCCTGAGAGTAACCTTGTTCTTTACGTAGTTTCCGGACTCGCTTACCAAATCTCACCAATATGTCTGCTCGTTTTGCCATGCGAGTATTTAACACTTGACAGAGACGATATAACCACGGACTATAAGTATCATAATGTTGCTGTAAGTTAGTCCAAGTGGTTGACGCGTATCGCAGGACAACGGGCAGACAGTTGTGTGAATGTCTCTGATAGTGTGGGCTGCAAAAACCAGATTCCGCTGCTGATCAGTCTCTGGATACAGTGGACTCAGTAAGAATACAGCAGAAGAAGCAGTCCCCGAAAAAGCCTAAATTAAAATATTTCAGCTAGATAAGATTGGTAGATTTTATGCACGAAGAAAATAACAAAACAATTGAAAGTCCCCAGAGCCAGTGGTGGCTCGCGAAGAATGGTGAGGCGGAAGGACCTCTGTCCCACCAGGAAATCAGTGATGCCTTGCAGTCAAACAGAATCAGCTCGGCTGATTATGCCTACTCATCAGATTCGAAGGAATGGAAGCCACTGTCAGCCTGGAGTGCGTTCGAGTCTGGAACTGAAGAAGCTGCTCTACAACCTCCTCCAGTGGACAGCTATCCCATCGAGCCCCTGATCACGAATCCCAGACTACCACCTATGGCAAACTCGGTCTGTATCTATACACTCCAGATCTCTCCCTGGCTCTGGTGCCTGTATATCGCTTCAGAATTGATCTGTGGAGGCTTATTAGCTGAAAACGCCTCGCTGGCGGGAGTGGAAGCTGCTGCCATTATCATCAATATGCTTGCTTCGATGGTTGTGACAATTTCACTGTTTATCGGTGGTTCGCGTCTTAGAGCGTTAAGCCGTTCGGGGCCGAATATCATTATTCTCAGTACTGTGGTCGCAACTGCGGTCCATCTACTGTTATTTTTCTGTTCGGTTTTAATCATCTCGATGGCTGACGAAAACAGTTTCGACTCAAAAACCGCGGCAGTCGAGTTAATCCACTATTTTGTATTCCTCGTCTCACTGTGCGAAGGGGCTTTTATGCTCACTTCACTTTTCTGGTTGAGACGTAACGCCCGTTTTCTGCCCCTGTCCTGAAGTGTCAACATAAATCGAACAGAAAAGTATTGATTGATTAACCTGAACAGGAAGGAGAATGCGCCTCATGACAGAATATCCAGTCGCCGAAAACCGGAAAGCCACAGAGTGGCGTTTTGATGATCAGGGCCTGCTTGCAGGCCCTTACTCTTATAATGAACTCATGGACTATGTCGAGCTGGGCTACATCCAGCCAGAAACCGAAATCATTCACGAGACTGGTCGAAAATATCAGGCATTCGAGATCGGATTATTTCCCGGCTTCGTCCCTGAGAAAATAGACCCTGCCGAGGAGTACAGGAACACTGTCATTCCATTGCCAGGCTGGAATTTTCTGTCAGCGGTGGTCGTATTGTTTTTTATTTCAATAAAAATAGCGCGTCGGTTTCCAAAAGATCACTGGTTCGTTGCTGTGATGCCATTCTCAATGATCATCGGCGGCTTTGCGCTGGTTTTAATCGGCTGTTATACCGGTTTGACCGGAATTGCTCACAGTTTCAGTGGTATTCCACAATATCGACCGGTCTTTAACAGAATTGGAGCCGTGATTGCCATCGTTTTCGGCACCATATTGATTTTTTGGGGATTTCAAGAGCTTCTCTTCAGTAAATAGTTGCCAAGAACGACTTTCAATTCATCTCCTCAGAACTGTGAGAACACTGTCGACCTTATTCCTGGCGAAAAACGCGTCATAATACATGAAGAAAGAGAGAAGGAGCCAGAGAGAATGACAAGCTGGGAAATTAGATATCTGGCGCGTCCTATCATCTAAATTATGGCCCAAAACGTGGCATGATACATGAGGGAAACGCTTACCTATCATCGATCGCAGTCGATCTCATTTCAAATTCGTTATTAGTGAAAACGCCGCGCATAGCACATGAATGCGGGGCGTTTTGCATTTTCACACCCCCATCAGAAAGGAGCATTGCTTGGAATACATGGTTTTAACGTTCGTCTCTGTTGCGCTGTTGCTGGCCGTCGTCGCTTTTATCAAGGAACGGCGGTTGCGACTGGCGTTACAGGAAATTCTCAGACACCTGATTCATCGCTGGAGGGCACATGGAAAAACAGACTCTGCTAATCACACTGACACTGATCCTGCTGATCGGAGTCAGCTGTAGCTCTGACGAAAACGCTCGCGTGGCAGAACTGGCCACTCAGCAACTGGAACGACAGGCGGATCAAAACCGCCGGATGTCGGAACTGCAGCAGGAAGTCGCCTCGGGTTCACGCGAGTTGGTGGAAGCAGATGCCAACGCCAGGCAGGAGATGGTCACCCTGCAGCGTGAGATGCAGACCGAGCGGAGTGAGATCGGTCACCAACGGGATCAACTGGAGGCAGAACGCCGCGAAATCGCCGACAGCCGAAACCGAGATCCAATCATTGCGGCTGCGATCACCAGGGTGGCGTTTGTCGTGGTCAGTCTGCTGCCTCTGTTGATTTGCTGGCTGTTACTGCAGCAGAAGGTTGAACCAGCGGACAAGAATGAGATCACAGAGTTACTGCTGGACGATCTGGTCTCAGCAGAACCACGTCTGGTGTCATCTGCCACATCAAAGCCAGACAAACGCCGATTAACGGATTTACCCCACTCACCTGATAACCCACCTACAGAAAGGGAAACCTGAAATGTCACATATTGTCACCATTCAAACAGAAGTTCGCGATGCCGAGGCATTGAGCCTGGCCTGCCGCCGACTTGAACTGGGAGAGCCCGTCCATGAAACCGTTCCGCTGTTTAGTGGGGAAGCCACCGGCTATTGCGTCCGTCTCCCCGACTGGCGGTATCCCGTCGTCTTCGATATCGAGCAGGGCAAGGTTCGATTCGATAACTTTGAGGGGCGCTGGGGCGAGCCAGCTCACCTCAACAGACTGCTTCAATATTACGGCGTGGAAAAAT
>NZ_CAXAVM010000335.1:0-3378 GCF_963972345.1 uncultured Gimesia sp.
CTAAGCCGGAAGGGAGTGCCCCTTATCCCAATTCATTACACAAAGGTGGTGTCAATGTCGGCTACTGTGATGGGCACGTCCAGTTTCTTTCGGAAAATATCGATGGAAAAGTTTATGCAGCACTCGCCAGCCCCCAGGGAGCGGCGCTGAGTGGTACTCCGCTGGAACAATAAGCCAGGATCATTCCCACTCTCTTGCGATGCACAAACTATATGGGAAATAACTTAGATTGTCATTGTAGAGGTGTGCGTACACATGTAGTGTGAAGATGCTTAATTGTCATTTTGTTGCTTGGGACATGAGATCATGCTTGACTTCAGGAATACTATGAATACACCTTACAGAATCGCCTTTTACTCATGTCTACTCATTTTTATATTTCCTCTCTTCGGTCATTCATTTCTTGCAGCAGACCCTGAGAAGCAGTCTACAGATACAAAGAAAGAGAAGCCAAAAAGCGATCCTGCTACGATTCCTCTTGAAAAAGCAAAAGCTGCTTTTCAGTCTCGCGATGTTAATCAGGACGGACGTGTCACAGAGCAGGAATTCATCTCTTCCTTCCCCCAAGAGCGGCACGCTGCTGCTGGCAGGGATTTTCTGCTGTTCAACCGGGACGGCGATGATGCTCTCTCTTTCACTGAGTACTGCTCCATTCCAGGACTGGTTCCTCAATCATTACGCAGTCCGATATCGCACCCATTGACTCCGCTCATCAAACAGCGTTTGTCTGTCATCGAGAATCACTGGAAGTCGTGGGACGCAGACGGAAATGACAGACTGTCTCCAGAAGAATTGAAGAACGCGAAAATCAATGAGCAGATCCCAGGACTACCGCCGGTGGTACTGAAAGACTGGGACCGCGATGCAGACGGATTAGTGAGTCGCGAAGATTGCCGACAGGTTCTCGAAGCCTGTTACGGTTTGCGGCGTCTGGATGGTCAGCCACTGTATTTACCATCGGGGCAGATCGTTTACTGGTGGCATTTCAAAAACCTGGACCGGGATCACAATGACCAACTGAATCTGGAAGAATATCTGAGCTATTACGGACGGTATGGCGAATCGCAGGCAAAGCAAAAATTTGAAGCGGGAGATTCCGATCAGAACCAGACGATTTCCTTGCGCGAATGGGCAAAGATGCCCGGGCTTTTGCTGGATCCCATCGCTGTATTTCAAAAGATGGACCTTAATCTGGACGGTTATCTGGATCGAGATGAATTATTCGATCAGACAGCAAAGTGGTTGAAACCTTTAACTGATTATACCTTTCCGGGATTTGACCTGGATCAGGATGGAAAACTCTCATTAGACGAATACCGCATGACATTACCGGCCAACAAATTGGAGAACTGGGATGTCACTTCCGTGGATGCCGACCATGATGGCCGTTTAAGCCTGAAAGAGATGGCCTGGACGCCGGGATTGGAACTGAGTCTGTTACGACAGGAATATTTTCAGCGACTGGATGTAAATCAGAATGGATTTCTCGACATTGATGAATTCAAGGTTTCCATAGACAACAGCAAAGCACCCGCGGAAATCGTCCTGCAGATTAACTTCCAGAGCCGGGATACCAATCAGGATGGTCGTGTCACCGTGGAAGAATTTGTGGCATCATTTCCAAAGGAGAAACAGCCGGAAGCGAAACGTGATTTCCAGCTGTTTAATCTGGATGGGGATGATCAGATATCCCTGGCAGAATTTTGTACAATTCCAGGAGTCGTTCCCCTGGCGCTGCGTGGCGAATTGCCGCATCCGTTGTTGCCATTGATTGAAAAACAGATGGCGGCAATAGAGAGCCAGTGGCCGAACTGGGATGCGAATGGAGATAACAGTCTGTCGTCTGAAGAGTATGCATCCTCAAAACTGAATACGCAGATCCCCGGTCTTACTGACCTCAAGCGGGATGACTGGGATCGGGACAGAGATAGAAAAGTCAGTCTGGAAGACTGCCGTCGGGTAATGGAAGCCGCTTATGGAATGCGACGACTGGACGGTCAGCCTGTGCAGTTACCGACCGGTCTGGTCGTCTACTGGTGGCATTTTAAAGACCTCGATCGTGATCACAATGATCAGCTGACTTTGAAAGAGTTCCAGAACTATTACAACCGTTTTGGAGAAGAAGCCGCTCAAAAGCGTTTTCAACAGGGCGACTCGGATCAGAACGAAACGCTTTCACTTCAGGAGTGGGCGCAGATGCCCGGCTTTCTCCTCGATCCGATCGCTGAATTCCGTAAAATGGATACCAGTTTTGATGGACTCGTCGATCAGCAGGAGTTACTGGCAGGGATTGCCCCTTTCCTGAAGCCACTCGCAGAGTCCGTTTTTCCTGGATTCGATACAGATCAGGATGGCTTACTCTCTCTGGATGAGTATCGGTTGACGTTAGTGGCTAATCGTATCGAAAACTGGATGGTCGCGGCGCGCGATCAGGATCATGACGGCAGATTAAGTCTGGAGGAACTCCCCTGGACAGCTGGACTGGAACTGAGCCTGCTGCAAAAGGAGTATCTGGACCGACTGGACAGGAATGCGAATGGATATCTCGATCTGGATGAGTTCACTTTTTCTGTTGATACGAACCAGGCGCCACCCGATATCATCCTGGAACTGGGATTTAAAAGTCGCGATACGGACAAGAACGGATCCCTATCCGAGGCAGAATACATCGCAGCGTTTCCCAAGGATAAACTGACCGAAGCGAAACGTGACTTTCTACTCTTTGATCGGGATTCCGATGAGAAATTGTCGATACATGAATACTCCACAATCCCGGGGATGGCGCCAGCCTCCTTACGTGGCAGTCTAACGAATCCTCTGACGATTCTGGTCGACAGACAAATGGAGAACATTGACAAACTTTGGAAGCAGTGGGATGCGGACCAGAGCGGTACGCTCTCTCATGAAGAATTTCAAAAAGCCGGCATGGGCAGACAAATTACCGGCCTGGCACGTTCCACCTGGCAGGACTGGGATCGAAATGCTGACGGGACGATCAGTCGGGAGGACTGTCGCTGGGTGTTGGAGGCCGGCTATGGGTTACGCCGACTGGATGGTCTGCCACTGCATTTACCCACAGGTGAAATCGTTTACTGGTGGCACTTCAAAGCCCTTGATCGGGATCATGACGACAGTTTGACACTCAAAGAATTTATGGCTTACTACCAGCGAATGGGAGAAGAAGCTGGCACGAAACGTTTTCAAGAAGGGGATACAGATCAGGATGAGAAAATCACGTTAGGCGAATGGGGACAGATACCCGGGCATCTGCTCGATCCGATAGCGGAATTTCGCAAGATGGATCTCAATTATGATGCATTTTTGGATGAAAGCGAGTTGCTGAAAGGCACCGCCCCCTTCCTGATACCACTGGCTAAT
>NZ_CAXAVM010000336.1:0-3297 GCF_963972345.1 uncultured Gimesia sp.
CATGACTTATTAATTTCGAAAATAGCAATCAAAGGGAGCTTTTCTACAGAGCATTCCTGACCCCTTTTATCTTACTTGTTGCCGTTTTTCCATTGATGATAGTGCTGCGTCCCCCGCCCGGCACGGGTGTGTGCGTCTGTGTTTCGATCCCAGCGGCCCTGGGTTTCGTTGACATTTTCGCCCGACTGATAGGTCAGCTGATCGGCGGACGTCCATTCTTCGACCCATTCTTCATCGTAATACAGGGGGATGCCCAGCATCCATTTGACCATTTGTGTCGTCATCAGGCAGGCGCCCAGCAGCAGCAGCATCACAATCGCCAGGAGCGGCAGCAGCGGCCCGAGGTGGCAGATGCGTTCCATGAACGGCCAGATCTGCGGCCAGCCCAGCAGCACCAGCAGTGCGCCCAGGCTTAGATAGGGCCCGAAGGGGATTTCGCGAGACCGCTTGAAAAAGATGGACACCGCGACCACCAGCAACGCACACAGCGGCGAAATAACAAACACGGTCACCGTAGCCTGCCAGCCGAGAAAGCTGCCGATGACCGCCATCAAAATCACATCGCCGAAGCCCATCGCTTCCTGACGCAACGTCCACTGGCCAATAATGCGTACAGCCCAGACCACTCCCCCGCCGACGATCAGGCCGACCAGGCTGACGGCCAGCCCGTGCAGATGCGGATACAGGGTGACCCACTGCGGGACTTTTTCAACGACGAATGCACTGCGATACTGTTCGGGAAAATAGATGCCCAGCAGGCGCACGACCGAGGGTTCCTGAAACCAGACCGGCACCAGATACAGCAGACCAAACACAAACGAGCCGACAACGCCGATGAACATGGCGGGCAGCGTCGCGCCGTCGGGAATGATTTTGAGATCGAAGTCGATAAACGTCGCCACCATCAGCGATTCAATCAGGACCAGGTGAAAGACATATCGCAGGTTGAGCAGCATGACGGGCGTCATCCACGAGTTCACCGCCAGCGGATCGGGAGCATACAGCGAAAACAGGCCGCTCTGCTGCAGAGTCGCCTGAGCACTCAAAGGGACTTCCGCCAGATACAGGAGCACAAAGATCACGCCGTTCAACAGTTCGACCAGTGCTTCCCGCTGCGCGCGCCGGTAAGGAAATGTTGAGCTGGATGAACGTGTTAAATAAACGCCGATAATGGGAATATGATAGCGGGACCAGAGATGCCGCAGACGGCGGCCGACGCGTCTCCAGGCAGGGCCGACCCGTTCTTCACGGGGAATCTCTTCGATGCAGAGATTGACAATCCGCCCCAGGCAGGTTCCCAGCAGAAACAGCAGCACAAGCAGAAAATAAGGATTGATGCCAAACGGAGTCATAGGTGTTGAAACTTTCGTCGTGCCTTACGAGGGGGTATCGAGGGCGGAAATGATTTCCTCGACGATTTGATCTACGGATTTGTCATCGGTCTGAATCACAATGCTGGCAGCTTCCCGGTATAGGGGTTCGCGCTGCTCGAGCAGATGCTGTATTTCTTCGCGCTGGGAAGCGCGCGTCGTTAACGCGGGTCGGCGGCTGCCCGTACTGGCATCCTGATTGATCCGCTGTTCGAGCGCTTCGACACTGGCATTCAGCCAGACCACAGGTCCGGCGGTTCGCATCGCAGCGCGGGTCTCTGCATTCAGAATCGCACCACCGCCGGCAGCGATGATGAGTGACTCGCGCGAAAGCAGATCCTGCATCACGGCCCGTTCCAGCTGACGAAAGTGCGGCTCTCCCTCATCGGCGAAGATTTCCGAAATTGTTTTTCCGGCGCGGCGTTCGATTTCGTCGTCGGCGTCGATCCAGTCTGCATTCTGCCTGGCGGCCAGGGGTGCGGCGATGCTGCTCTTGCCGCTGCCCCGTAAGCCGATCAATGTGATTACCGTCATGTCATGCCCTTACAGTTTTCCAACCGCGGAAATCCCTTTTCGCAGGGTATTCCGCATGACTTCCAGCGGGGCTTCTTTGCCGGTAAACAGTTTGTACTGGGCGGCAGCCTGGCGAACGAACATTTCGATGCCCGAAACCGTCTTGCAGCCCCGCTCGCGCGCCTGTTTGAGGAGCAGCGTGTTTTCCGGATTGTAAACGGTATCGAAGACCAGCATTTCTTCCTGCATGAAATTCTGCGCGAAGGGGGTATCGTTCACATTGGGATACATGCCGACCGCGGTGCCGTTGACGAGAATGTCGTAACGACCGCTTCCCCGGTTCTCCCAGGTGCAATGATTACAGCCCAGATCTTTCGCCAGTTGCTCGCCGCGGGTCCGGCTCCGATTCGAGACGGTCAGCACGCCTCCGGCAGCCACGATGCCGGCACCAATGGCCCGCGAGACACCGCCGGCGCCCAGCAGCAGCACCTGTCTGCCATTGATCGGATCGGAAGTCGCTTTTCCCTCAGGATCGAGTCCCAGGCGGATACTGTCAAGGGCCGCCTCGTAGTCGGTATTGCGAGCCTGCCAGGCGTTTTTCTCATCTTTGAAGAGCGTGTTGGCGACTCCCATTTTTTTCGATGCTTCATCGGCTTTGTCGGCCAGTTGCAGCGCACCGGCTTTATGGGGAATCGTCACACTGTACCCCTGGACGTTGAACCATTCGAATTCCTTGAGTGTCTCTTTGAGCCGGTCTTTGGGAATCCGGAACGGCAGGTAAACCGCATCGAGTTTGTCGTGTTTGAAGGCGATATTGTGAATCAGCGGACTCAGGCTGTGCGCGATCGGATCGCCGATGACGCCGTACACGGGGGTCTCGGGACCGATTTCATCGTAGCGGTAGATGCGTGTCATTTCCGAGTAAGAGAGTTGCCCGGGTGCCAGTTCGCGTTCGCGGCTGAAAGTCGCATACGTGAAAGGCGAACCATATTTCCCGCAGAGAATGCGGCTGATCACGCCGTACTCGCCCATACAGAAACCGATGGTGGGCACCTTGGCATTGGCGACCAGTTGCAGCATGCGAACTGAATCTCCGGGTGAATTGGCCATGGTAACCAGCTTGACGATATCGGGATCCTTCTCGCACATCGAGGCATAAATCTCTTCGATGTCGTCGGGAGTCTCATCGAAATTGTGGTGACTGATGATGCGTTTGGTTTTGCCGTAGCGGGGAATGGAACCGGCGATGTCGTCTTCAATGTCGACGTATTCGACCTCGGAAACGATGGCGGTCCGCAGCAGCGCCTGCCGCTGTTCTTCCGAACGGTTCCAGCGACCTTTGTCTTCCGGGCGACGGCAGGTGATCACCACCGGCGTCGGCCTGTCCTTAATCAGTCGGGTCACATCGGGAGCG
>NZ_CAXAVM010000337.1:0-3271 GCF_963972345.1 uncultured Gimesia sp.
CCTAAGAAGATTCTGAAGTATTCTTCAGGAGTCCGCCAGTCTTGGGCTATCGCAGTTCATGGGATCCAGCATCGTGTATAACAATACAAAACGATAAGCTCAAAAATCAGTATGGAATTATTAGCATGAAATTATTATGCCGGTGGTTTTGACAAGCCTCCATTTCCGTTCCAGTTCGGTGAAAAAAGGGTCAGGACTCGGACCTTACCCCCAAACTTACTCCAGCAGCCGAGACAGACTATGCCCGTTGATCCGTTTCATCTTGCGTTTCAGGTGCGTGACATTACTGAAGCCAGAGCCTTTTATGGCGGACTGCTGTGCTGTAGTGAAGGTCGCAGTGCCGAGACGTGGGTCGATTTCAATTTCTTCGGTCACCAGGTCGTCTGCCATCTGAATCCGGCTTTGGGGGCGGAGGGGAAAATCGCTTCGCACGCCAATCCCGTTGATGGCCATGGCGTTCCCGTCCCGCATTTCGGCGTGGTGCTGACGATGGACCGCTGGAATTCCCTGGCTGATCGACTCCGCGAACACAGCATCGAATTCGTGATCGAACCCTACATTCGCTTCGAAGGTCAACCGGGTGAGCAGTCGACGATGTTTTTTCTTGATCCCAGCGGCAATGCCCTGGAGTTCAAAGCCTTCAAAGATATCGAAACGCAGCTGTTTGCGACTTGATCAGTTTATGCTAAAGTCGTGCACTGGACTGTTGCTTGAATAATGAATGAGGAGTTTTTCGTGACAATCGAAACTGCAAAAGACCTGAGGGAATTAAGAAAGATCGGCCGAATCGTCGCGGTCACCCTGCAGGAAATGATGGCCTGTACAGAGCCGGGCATGACCACAGGCGAGCTGGATCTGGTGGGGAAAGCGTTACTGGAATCTCACGGGGCCAGGTCCGCTCCGAAGCTGACATACAATTTTCCCGGCTATACCTGTATCAGCGTCAATGAAGAAGCCGCGCATGGGATTCCCGGAAAGCGGGTGATTCAGCCAGGCGATGTCGTCAACATTGATGTCTCAGCCGAGAAGAACGGGTATTTTGCAGACACGGGCGGCACCTTCGTCGTCCCTCCCGGGAATGTGTTGAAGGACAAACTGATCGCTGCCACGCAACTGGCTTTAACACAGGCCTGTAATAGTGCGAGGGCAGGTCGTCCCCTCAATGGGATTGGAAAATCCATTCAGCAGGTCGCGAAACAATCCGGTTTTCGCATCATTCGTAACCTATGCAGTCACGGGGTCGGGCGAGGTCTGCACGAGGAACCGGGCGAGATACCCGGTTATTTTGTACCCGGAGATAGACGAATCCTGCATGAAGGACTTGTCATTACCATCGAGCCCTTCCTGTCAACGAAAAGCCGAATCGTCACGGAAGGCGATGATGGCTGGACGCTGGCAGGCGAAGCAGGAAACTTGTCTGCCCAGTTCGAGCATACCATGGTCATTACGAAAGGTAAGCCAATCCTGCTGACCGTGGTCTGATCGCGTGACCTGTTCCGAATCCGATTTACTCGGCATCATCAAGCCAGATACAAAACTTGTTCCAGATGTCTTCATCAAATACACCGCCAGCAGGTAAGCCGGCAGTTTGTGCGATCCTCTTCCATTGATCTACATCGAAAGAATCTGGAACTTTGTTGGCCTGGATCAGCTCAATTAACAGTCCTTCAAACGCCATTTCCGGCTCATTATGGTTGAGATAATGATCGACTTCCGCGAGTCCATCCTGGTCCAATAAACCTCGGCACGATTCGATCAGTCCAGTGACTTCTTCTCTCAAAGCTGCAATTTCCTCACTCGACAGCGGTTCGTGATAGTCATCTGGCCTTTTTTCTGCCATATTGTTTTCCCTGGTCTGATTCTGGGGGCTCCCCCTGTTTGTTTCCCGGATAAAAAAGTTGTCGATCCGTTTCCGGTCGATTAAGATGAGGTATTGTGTCAAATGTGTCAACTGCCAGTTTGGACTTCTACCCCGGGGGATATCATGAAACGCGCTCATTTCAGGTTGATGACAGTCGGAGCAGTCGGCCTGCTCATCTCGATGACCATGGTTGCTTTCGCCGACGATGCGAAAGAGGCCGCGATCAAAAAAGACCGCAAGCGGATTGCAGGCACATGGAAGATTGTGAGTCTCGAAATCAATGGTAACAAATCCAGCAACGAGGATGCCAGCAAGTTGAAAGTAATCAACGATGTAGACGGTAGCTGGAGCCTGCACTCGGAGGGAAACGAAGTCGGCCGGGGAACGACCACCATCGATCCCACGCAAACTCCCAAAACCATCGACATTAAATCGACCACGGGACAGGACCAGGGAAAAACGATGCTGGGAATCTACGAAGTCGACAAGAATAAGCGCAAGCTGTGTTTCGCTCCTGCGGGTCAGAACCGTCCGACTGAATTTTCTTCGACCGCCGCGAATCAGCACATTCTGGTGAAGTTTGAGAGAGTAAAGGGTAAGAAAGAGATCTCGTCCCGCTAAGCGCATTCATCAGCCAGAAATCGTACCAATGAAAAAACAACATCGAGTGCCAGCCTCGACTCGTTCGACAGAGAGTGAACCAGCGTTCTTTCTTCACTCAACCCGGGGCGTGTTGGTGTCTCTCGTCTTATTTATGTCAGCCTGTCCTGGCATCGCGAATGCGGAAGAGCTTCGTGTGGAAACGCCGTCCGGGTTAAAGAAGGCTGCGGAGTCGGCTCAGCCGGGGGATATCATCACCATCGTCGGCGCTGACTGGCATGACGTCGAATTGAAACTGACTCTCACGGGAACGCCTGAGAAACCGGTCACCGTGCGTTCCCAGGTCGCGTGGACGGGTGAGTCTTCGCTCAGACTGCATGGCGCTTATGGTGTGCTTGATGGTTTTACCTTTAAGAACGGGAGCCTGAAGTCGGGGCACGTGATCCGCGTGGCCGGTTCGCATCACCGGGTGACCCGCTGCACGATTGAAAACTATAATCCGGCTGAGGTCGACGTCCGCTATCCCTGGCTCAGCCTGTACGGACACCATCACCGCGTCGATCACTGCCGCTTAGCCGGCAAGAACCATTCGGGAAACATGCTGGTCGTCTGGCTGGTGGGAGAAGGGGAAGTCGGCTCGCATCGCATCACAGGCAATCACTTCGTCGATATGGCACGGGGAGACGGCAACGGCTTCGAGGCCCTGCGGATCGGCACCAGCGAATTCTCGCTGAAGTCGGCACATTGTGTGGTCGCCGAAAACCTGTTCGAAAACTGCGACGGTGAAATTGAACTCATCTCCAACAAGTC
>NZ_CAXAVM010000338.1:0-3243 GCF_963972345.1 uncultured Gimesia sp.
CCTCCACAAAGGACATGAATGGAGGAGGCGGAGAGCAGTATGACTGAATCAACAACATCCCCCGATATACTTAAGAAGAAGGCCCTGGAATCGGTCATCAAGAAAGCAAATGCGGGGGATCAGAATGCCCTCAGGGTGTTACGGAAGTTTCTCGATCAGCAACCTCAGATCTGGGATGAAGTAGGAGACGTTGCCAAGATCGCTGAGAAGGCGTGGATCACACTGATTGCGAACGGCGACTCCCTGATCCAGGAATCACTTCAGAAAAAACTGGATGCGATCAAACAGGAGATTCTAGGCGACTCTGATCATATCTTTGGTCAAATGCTCGCAGATGTGATTCGAGCCACCTGGCTGGAAATGCATTACCTGATGAGTATCGACGCTGATGCCACTAACAGAACAGCATGCCAGAGTACTTTGATGATAAAACGTCTTGAATCCGCCCAACGCAGGTATACATCAGCGATCAAGCAGTACTGCCAGATCAAGAAACTGCTGCCGAACGAATACCGTCAGCCCGATCTCAGGATTTTCAGGCCGCGACAGGAAACGGCATAGAATTATCACTTTTATTACCGCCGAACGGTACTTGACTGTGATCAGTGAGATTTTCAACAGTGCTCTACCCGAGAAAGCATGAGCACCGAGTGAGTCATCGACGAAACCTAAGCAGACTGTATGGTCTTTGATCCCATGAAATGTCGAGCACCAGAATTGACACAAAATAAATTGAACACTCTTTACAGTATCAGTCCTCTTTCATTAGCAGGACCTGAACGAGTTCATTGATTTCATGGTCGCTCAGACTAATGACGGTTTCTTCCAGTATCTGGCGGATGTACTCTCGACTACAGCGGGTAACAGAGCAGCCGACGTAATTGCCTTCCGGAACCGTTCGTGGCCGGTGTCCCGGAAATGATCGATGTAATCGTCAAAGACATACCCGATGCTGACGCAGGTTTCCGACTGCTGTTTTCCGCAAAGCCGTTCCCCCAGTATCAAAAAAAGCTGGTCTGGCTCCGTGGCGAGGGGGACGGCAACTACTACCGCTTCTCCGATTCCGAGATGGAAGGCTGGATCTGTCCGGCAATGTTCAAGTATTACAAGACTGCCCCCAAAGAGCTGTATGTCAAAGCCGAACTCCTGAAATAAGCAGGAACAGCGAGCCCCGCCTCCCTTTTTGGTGTCACTCTCAATTCCGGCAGAACAGACGTTTGACGAAAGCCCTGAACCCCTACTATATTAGGACTCACCTCCAACCCCCGTAGCTCAGTTGGATAGAGCAATGCTTTCCTAAAGCATTGAATGGCCCGAGTTCTATTCGGGATCTATTCGATTTTGTGATATGCACAGAAGTTTATTAACCCTGTCGCGTTCGTGTGAGGCAGGACTTTTCTTTTAATTTGGCAACAGAGGTGGCTAAGATTTCTGAGGCTCTTGTTTAAAAAGCCCGAAGAAATACAACAATGACCAGCCTAGTGCTTGATAAGTGAAGTACGTGTATAATCGCATTGAAAGCAAGAGATCGGGATCAACTGCAGGTTCAGTCGTCCCTTCCTTTATCACACGATAATCAGACAGTGCAATAATAGAGATCAACCAGCTAAGAGAGCCAATAGCTAATAATGTCACGATGATCATCGAAACCCATCCCTGCCAACGATGGGTTTTTTCCTTTCTTAACTCGTTCCAATTTTCAAAATCCATCCATCGGACAATCAACGTCATGATTGGTAAATAGGTCCCGATGTAAGAAAGAAAGGCAGATTGATATTCGCTATTGGACTCTACACCTACTTGTTCAAAATAATGGTGAACCCATTTACCAAATATAATAAGTAATCCGCTTAAAATTAAAAAAATTGCGATAGTCCCAATTATGTACCAGCGATATTTTTCAGAGGAAACAATGTAACTTCCACTAGGCTTTCTTTGAGATCTATTCATCGATACTCTCTCATTAGATGAGCGTGTTTGTTAAGTGCCAATTTTAATTTAGTCAGAAAATCTTTGGTGAGTTGATCTGGTGGTGTAACTTGTGAAGGACCGTAATCAGTCCTAAGGTACCTTATACATTTTGCATCAATTTTTACCTTCTTTGTATCAGACTTTACTGTGGCAACAATCATTTCGCTGTCAATGAACTCTCTGTTTTCCCTAGGAATCGTATAGAGTGTAACCACATCATCAATAATACGCGTGCTCTTGTTGTCTACCGAGTACCCGAGGTGGTCAACCAAAGAATCCTCGATTGCACTAGCGAGCTTCACTGCATTGACACCAGTGGGATTAGGATGAATGTTGCCGAACTCAACCAATGCTGATTGAGTATTACCCGGGATCACTTCTATCCGTCTAGACATTTCACGCACTTCAATTGCGTTAGTTGGAAAACTGTTTCGAGTGTCTGAACAAGGAACTCTTGGGCCTATTTCGTATGAACACGGATATTGTGGATAGTATCCAAGCTTACACGGATAATGGGCGCACCCTGCAAGCAGGCAGATCGCCGAAAAATACAATGTAGGCGTACGGACATTCATGAGAGTTGCCGTAATCAAAGTGGAGATAATGAGGAG
Source organism: uncultured Gimesia sp. (assembly GCF_963972345.1). Lineage (NCBI taxonomy): Bacteria > Pseudomonadati > Planctomycetota > Planctomycetia > Planctomycetales > Planctomycetaceae > Gimesia > uncultured Gimesia sp. The sequence goes on from NZ_CAXAVM010000338.1 coordinate 2,583, forward strand.
TAGAGAGATGAGAGGGCAGAAGAATACAGGTATTGATATGATCACGCAATACCTGTTTTAAAGAGTTTATAAGCCATTGCTTTGTATGTGTTTATATTTTCTGGAGGCTTTATTCACTGAGTTTAAGTGTGAATGTCATGAAGTTCCCCAGAAATAGTGGGCGCTGGGTTTAGGTTATTGTACGCCCATCACAGCCGGTTCCAAAAACTGTTATGCAATGCGATTTGCTGAACGGTGGCGGGGCGTGCCTGGACATCCCTTCGAGCAGGGATTCGATCTGAAGCTGATACCGGAAAAACTGACTGAGCCTCTGCGCTGGGTACGCTCTCGAAAAATCTTTGTCTGTTCAATGAGTGATCTGTTTCATGAAGACGTTCCGGACGATTTCATTGTGCAGGCCTTTAAAGTCATGGTGTCAGTAAACTGGCATACATTCCAGGTGCTGACGAAACGGTTTGGCTGGCTGTGGGGACCCCGAGCAAATTGTCCGCAAGCTGCGTGATGCGGATGCGATGCTGAATGCCGGTAAAGACCTGCGCTTCCGTGCTACAGACCTTGGAGGTCAGTCAATCCACTTATCTGCGCTGGCGGAATCAGTATGGCGGTATGAAATCGGAAGAAGCCAAGCGTCTCAAACAACTGGAAGACGAGAATAAACGAC
>NZ_CAXAVM010000339.1:0-3183 GCF_963972345.1 uncultured Gimesia sp.
AGCCCAAATGGTGGATTTCGAAAGGTGAGAGGCCAGACGGTCCTTTTGACGTTGACATGATACGTGGAAGAATCAAGGCACTCGAGCTCTTTCCAGATAATCTTGCCTGTCCTGTGGGCGGTGATGAGTGGAGACCAATTAGAGATTGGAAGGAGGCGTTCGAAGACGCAATCGCCGCTGCTGCCTCACTGCTTCCACCACCTCCGCCGCTCAATTTTTCCCCTGATTGTGTTAAGACGAGTTCATCTCCTGAAGAGATGGCCATTCGAAAGAGTGGAGAAAAGAAACCAATCTCAGAAAATTCGCAGGGGCAGCCTAAAGCATCCTCCGAATTCCCCAAAAATATTGCCTCTGGAGCAAATACCCCTTTTGAGGGCAATCTCCAGGGAAAACTGGATCTAAAAGAGTACGTGCAACCAGGCTGGCTTTTATACCTGATGATTATGGTTCCGTTTTTTTTGCCAAATTTTGGATCGACTCCTGGCAGCCCGTGGTTCCTTGCCATCGTTGCGACGATCTTCGGTGGTATTGTCTTTTCAGTTTTGATTCACCCCCGGGGAAACAGTTACGGGATCGGCATAGGAGCATTTCTCTTCACATTCGTCATTGCAATACCGTTGCTCTTTTTCTTCCAAGATATGGCTACCAGGTATGCTGGAGTCACTTTTTCGGAGGTCATGAAGGGCGGTGAAGGGCGTTTCAAACTATTTTTCTGCCTGACCTGGTTGATCGGAAATGGCTACAACCAACTCTCCCCTGAAGATCTGGGGGCGAGCCTTCCCTTCTTTTATCAATTAATTGCGATGTTCTCGAGTGTCGCTTTATGCGAGGAAGTGCTGAAACTCGTTCCCGTAATGTTCATGGCTAATTGCGCTGGGGAAGGGAGGCGGAAAAACGTGTTGTTTACTGGAGCCATGTCAGGGCTCGGATTTGGAATTGTAGAGGGAGTGCTGTACCACTCCCAGATGTATCAGCCTCTGGAAATGCCGCTCTCTATCTATATGCTGCGTTTCTTCTCGGTAGCAATGCTGCATGGCTGCTGGACGGTAATTTCAGCGGCCTGTTTTTATCATCTCACAGAAAATCCGGATGATAAGTCTCATAATCCACCAACAGACATCTTTGAATATACGTTTTTGATTCTAATTTCGGTGATCGCTTCGATGACACTACATAGTCTCTATAATGTCCTCGTTTCACGGTCTTTCTTTCTGGGGCTATTGATGGCATGGTTGACAGTATTTATCACTGTGCGAGTATATTACTCTCAACAGGAGCCAGAGAATCTGCGTGGTACAGATTCAGCTGGATGCTCTACATAACAACGAGCATCTGAAGTATCAATTCGCCCCGATTCTCTTCAGCACAGTAAGGCAAAAAGATACCAGTCCAGTGGATTCCTCACAAAAATCCCGATAAGCGTTTTTTTTCAGCACAATCTGCCTGGTGGTGTGTGCAATTCACAGCCCCAAGCCAATCTAGAAAATCGATCCTTGAACTGCTTCCCGACAGGCAGGCAGCCTGCCCCTGGCCTGGCTCTATTCTGGATAAATAGATAATCGAACAATACCAAAGTAAATAAGCCATTGGCTCTGTCGGCCCAGAGCATAAAAACGGAACTGAAACGTCGCCTTTCTTCAAGTTTCATCTACTGCAGAGAGAATTGATGCATCAGTATCAACCCATGTGTCCAGTACCTTGGGTGAGTAAAGCCCATTGCCCCATGCATAATGTCACATACCAATATATAATAAGGACTTACAGAACAGACTACTAAACCTGTAAGACTGATAATCTTTCACCAGCTTATGGTTTGCACTGAAATGCAGATCTCATAGATGATTTTCGTAACTCTCTTGTGCCATTTGGTCCTCTCAAGGTGTACATTAAGGTAGATGCATGAAATGAAGATGAAGGCACCTGGGAACCGCAACCATGGAACTGGATCGTCTGATCACATTTTTTTCCACGAATCCATCTGCGAAGCTGCTGCGCGCCAATCAAGCGGCCTATATCGTTTATTTCCTGAACCAGCACTTCAAAACAGACGGGAATCTGGCGACTCCGCATACTGAACTTCTGCAGAGTCTGAAAGGTTTTCTCGAACATATCCATGAAACCGATCCGGAGGTACTGAGGGACAATGCGGAAACTTACCTCAATCAGTGGTCTACTGGTGAGACGCGCTGGCTGAGGCGATATTACGACTCCCAACACGCAGATTCTGTCTTTCAACTGACGCCTCATTCTGAAGATGTCCTGAAATTTCTGACGGATGTCACTGATCATTCTCTCGGTTTTGTCGGCACGGAGTCCCGCTTCACCCGCATTCTTGAGACGCTGTCTGATATTGTCATCCGTGGCTCTGCGGACCGGGAACGTCGATTGAGTTATCTGCAAGCGGAACGTGATCGTATCGAGGAAGAGATTCAATCGATCGAGTCGGGCGAAATCGTATCAACACACAGTTCAACCGCCATCCGTGAACGATTTTCGGACGTCATCTCTGATCTGATTTCCCTGCAGGGGGATTTTCGAGCTGTAGAAGAATCGTTTAAGTCCATCACGCGCGATGTTCAAAAACAGCAATCGGAGGCAGTGGATTCTCGCGGGCAAATCCTGGGTTCTGCACTGGCTGCGGAAGACCGCCTAAAGGATGAAGACCAAGGGGCCAGTTTTCAAGCGTTTTTCAAAATGCTGCTGTCCCAGTCGAAGCAGAACGAACTGGAAAAGATGGTCCGACAACTCGATGATCTAGACGAGCTGGCTTCTCAGACGGAAGGGAAATCTCGCGTCAAAGGGATGATTGGCAATCTATCAAAAGAAGCGGCACGAGTTCAGCAGACAACGCGACGACTGAATGCGACGCTCCGCCGGCTACTGGATTCCCGTATCAGCACGACGCGCCTGCGTCTGGCAACAGTTTTACGAGAGATTCACTCAGCAGCAGTCCGGCAGGCAGAATCACAACCCGAAGCAGAAATCGAAGTCTTTACAGAGATTGATCTGTTTAACGGTATGGAGCGTCCTTTCTGGCAGACTCCGATCCAGTTTGAGGCGATGGAACTGAAGCAGGAAGAACCAAACGAAGCTGAGCGGTTGAATGTCTTCCAGAAGCTTGCTGGAATGCAGCGGCTCGACTGGGATACCATGCGATCTAATATTAAGAGTCAAATTGAATTT
>NZ_CAXAVM010000340.1:0-3097 GCF_963972345.1 uncultured Gimesia sp.
CACACCCAGATACAGAGAAATGAGTTCACATTCATCGGGATTATCCCATCCAATCAGAATTCGCATATGTGGCCCCATTAAAATCGAATTCATAATAATTTAACTGATCCATCATACAAATTTCACGACCAGAGATCGACACAAATTACCGGCAACAGAGTATTTAGGAAAAGATAACTCAATCAAATCAACAGGCGTGCACATTCTCATACCAGCGACAGTCTCCTCACAATCTGAAACCCTGAATGCTGAATAAACTGAACTTGACTCTCACCTGCCTTCGTCCAGACTACGTTGCTGTGAGTCGCGCGCGAGTGCATTATATTTTCAGCTGATCTCTGTGAACCGGGTTCAAATCCGCACTATTAAAGTCTCTCGTTTCAGCACGATTTTTCAAAACAGTGCTCAAATGCCATCTGCGGGTCGACACACATCGCAGCACTTCAACACGATGTGGGCACAGATCAGCACTACGCCGCAACACTTCACCCCGGTTTCGCCAACTACTTTTGTGAGTCCGTCTTGACGGTCTCGTGCCCCTGATGAAAATAGAATTATTGAAACAACCTGCGGAATCATAATTCATGTGAGCCATTTTCTCTTGCTACTTTTTGTTTCAGCGAGATCAACATACAAACACGGCTGATCTGCCCCTCTGACTTTCGGGGGATATACGCCGAAACCGGATCGAATTCTATCAGAAAGTATTCACCTCCCTGAGATGAACACGCCGCATTCGATTGAGTCAGTTGCGTCAGCGCGGATTTAAGCTGACCGGCTGCTGCCCCGTTCAACCAGTGCCTCGTCGCAGTTAATCCGCATTGAATCTCATGAGAGTTGACGTCCCGCAACAGCTGAAGGACAATTGATTGCGTTGCCTGTTCAGAAAATCCAGGCGCGGATGTAACAACGTTCCGAACGCGAACGCTCACGCAAAGGACCACTCGAAACATCATGGTTCCCCACAATTACACAAAGTTTACCCCCCGCTGTTTTACACCTCGCAGTCTGAACTGGTCTGGTGTGCTACTGCTCTGTCTGCTTCTTGTCTCTTTCTCTGACAGCGTCTGTCAGGCAGAGCCCCCCAACATCATCCTGATTATGGCTGATGACCTGGGCTTCTCAGATCTGGGCTGTTACGGCTCGGAAATTCAGACTCCCCACCTGGACCAGCTGGCAAAAGAGGGACTTCGGTTCTCACAGTTTTATAACGCCGGTCGCTGTTGCCCCACGCGGGCGTCCCTCATGACCGGCCTGTATCCGCATCAGGCGGGTATGGGCTGGATGAACCGGAACGACAAACTGCCCGGCTACCAGGGCGAACTGAACGAACATTGTGTCAGCATTCCCCAGGTCCTTGCGCCGACAGGTTATCAATGTTATCACGTCGGTAAATGGCATCTCACATATCGCATGCGGGAGCCCAACGAAAACTGGCCTCTGGGTCGAGGCTTCGACCGCGCTTATGGTACCGGGGGAGGGGGGAACTACTTTGCCCCACGACCACTTTATGAAGACAATCAGTTCATTAAACCTCCAGAACAGAATTACTACGTTACCGATGCCTTCAGCCAGCGCGCCGTCGAATACCTGAAAGACCATGCCCGCCAACAGCCGCAGCAACCTTTCTTTATGTACCTTGCTTATACGGCGCCGCATTTTCCACTGCATGCCTGGCCCGAAGATATCGCAGCCTGTCGAGGTAACTATCTGAAAGGCTGGGATCAGCTCCGCAAACAGCGTCATCAGAAAATGAAGGACCTGGGACTGATCAACGCCCCGCTCTCTCCCCGCGATCCCGATGCCCCAGCCTGGGATTCACTGACGGAACCAGAGCAGCAGGAATGGGATCTGCGGATGTCCGTCTACGCTGCGATGATCACCAGCATGGATCGAGGCATTGGACAGGTACTTAAACAACTCGACCAGATGGGTGCCGCAGAGAATACACTGGTCCTCTTTCTGTCAGACAATGGCGCCAGTGCCGAGTACATCGACCGCGGACACCAGCCTGGGGCAGTCACAGGCACTCGCGAATCGTTTCGCTGTGCCGAAGTCGGCTGGGCCAATACCAGCAATACCCCCTTCCGCTTTCATAAAATGTGGATGCATGAAGGGGGCATTTCGACGCCCCTGATTGCCCGCTGGCCAGCACAGATCAAACAGACGGGCGGCTGGACTCGACAGACGGGTCACGTGATTGATCTTCTGGCAACCTTTGCTGACATCTCTCACGCGAAATATCCGGAGACGCGAAACGGAAAACAGATCACGCCCCTGTCAGGCGTCAGTCTGTTGCCCACCTTTCAGCAGCCTGAACAGACAAAACCGCGCACCCTGCACTGGGAACATGAAGGCAATCAAGCCATTCGCCTGGGAAACTGGAAACTGGTCAAAGAACACCGGCAGGACTGGGAACTGTATGACCTGAGCCAGGATCGCAGTGAATTGCACGATCTGGCAAAATCAGAACCGGAGCGCGCTGCTTCCCTCGCAGAAGCCTGGCAGACCTGGGCAGAGAACGCGGGAGTCGTCCCCTGGGAACAGCTGCCGGCGCCCGGCTATCGCAGCAAGGGACCCGATTTTTATCGTAAGAAGTAAACCACGCATCCCGTCTCTTAAGAGGACCTTGATATGCTACTGAAATCACTTCTTCAGAGTCTGTTCGTCGCCATGTGCCTGCTGCTGGTTCCCCTGACAGTCTCGCAGGCCGAGCAGAAAGCGACTATAAACCGTCCGAATATTGTGTTCATCCTGATTGACGACATGGGCTGGCCTGACCCTGTCAGTTATGGGCATCAGTTTCACGACACGCCGCACATCGACCAGTTGACCAGTGATGGCGTACGTTTCACCGATTTTTACGCGGCCTGCCCGGTCTGCTCTCCCACGCGGGCCAGTATCCAGGCCGGTCAATACCAGGCGCGACTGCATCTGACCGATTTCATCCCCGGCCACTGGCGGCCGTTTGAAAAACTGATCGTTCCCGAGAACGCTCCGCATCTCCCTTTAGATATCGTCACACCAGGCGAACTCCTGAAATCAGCAGGCTACAACACCGCCTACTTCGGAAAATGGCATCTGGGCCCGGAATCCC
>NZ_CAXAVM010000341.1:0-3068 GCF_963972345.1 uncultured Gimesia sp.
TGCATGTTGGTCAGCACGGCGCGGCGCGGCGCGGCGCGGGCGATCCAGTCCAGCCGCAACTCCACCAGTTCCGCCCCTTTTTCTGCGAGGGAACGGTGTTCCATCATCACCATTTTGTGTCGGGTTCGACCGATGCTGACACAAATCATTGAATTACTTCCGCTTTCTATTAGGAGCCGGACTGTCGGCGAACGCGATTTTTATCGCAGGTTCCAGACAGGCAGACGAATGCACAACAGAGAGAGCGACCAGTGTACCCAATATCTCACGCTGACTCAAACAAGAGCCTGCCCCGGAGACCCGTTTATTATAGTGAATCATCGTCGATTTCTACTGGTTCTGCCTGACTGGAGCGAATCGCTATTCAGAAACCACAGCGAATTCAACTCTGGCTGCCTCCGGTTGTGCGATCTGCAGCGATTATGCCGATTCCCAAAACGGGATTGACTTAATATAACGATCGTAATATAACGGTCGTTATATTTACAGTACCACTCTGAAATCAAAGGAGAAACAGGATGAGTCAAGTGAGTGAAGAGGTTGTGCACGGCCAGGGATATGACTGTTTTGCCGCGGGACCGCTGGAGAGCTGGTCCCGATTTCGACTGTCGCCTCCTGAAACGCCGATGGCGGCACGGGGAAAATATTTTTTGCGGAAGCATCTGAATTCGGACGGGCTGGAAATGTCGATCAACGCGTTGCCCGCGGGCCGCGAGATGCCGTTCGTGCATCGTCACCAGGAAAATGACGAGATTTATTTCGTGATCCAGGGGCAGGGGCAGTTCCAGGCGGGTGCGGAAGTCTTCGACGTTTCGGAGGGATTCTTTATTCGACTTTCGCCGGAAGTGCCCCGGGTCTGGCGAAACAATTCGGATGAGCCGTTATACTATCTGGTAATTCAGTACCGCGCCGACAGTTGTGTGACCGGCACGATACAGGATGGCGAAATCCTGAACGATTACCCGATTGCCTGGAAAGCAGGGCCCGCGCATGACGCCTCCCACGGATCGTAAAACCCGTTCCCGCAAAAACATTCTAAGCGCCGCCCTGCGGATGTTTAAACGTCAGGGGTACGTGGGGAGTGGCGTGGACGGCATTATGGAAGAAGCCGGGATGACTTCGGGTGCGTTTTACGGGCACTTCGATTCGAAAACCGACGTACTGGGCGCAGCGCTGGTGCAGTCGTTCATTGAAGACCAGGCGGCGATGAACGGTGCGCTCGGTGAATGTGACACGCCGGAGCAACTGGTCGAAATCATGCAGCGCTACCTGTCGAGTAAACATTGCGAGCAGGTGGAGGAGGGCTGTTCGATCCCTCCGCTGCTCTCCGACCTGGGTCGGGCCGATGAAGAAACAAAGGCGCAGTTTGAAGAAGTCATCCAGTGGATGGTCGCGCAATTCGAAGACCGCTCACAGAACGAATTTTCGCGACAGGAAATTCTCTCGACGCTGGCACTTTGTTTTGGTGGCCTGTCACTGGCGCGGGCCGTCAAGTCCCCTGCCCTGGCCCGACAGATTCTCTCCGCGTGCCGAAAGAATCTGCCGATCCTGAAGAAACAGTGAGCTTCCTACCATCCAGGCGTTGTACGATACATCTGCTCCAGGCGGGTTCCCAGTGCTCTTATTATTAGCCGTCAGAAATCAGCGTGAATTCACTGGTGTTTTTTCTGTCGGCTCGATTGTATAATCAAGATAGCACCCACGATTGCTTTTCTCTTTCTGCCAACGCATCAATTAAGGAATGGCTCTCACCATGTTTGCATTGAGCTCGCTTCTGCTGACACTTTCCTTCGGCGCCCTGCCCGACGTCTCACCTACGACCGTTCAGGTTCGTGAAACGGTGCAACGCAGCATTCCCTTTATCGAAGAAAAAGGACTGTGGTGGATTGAGGAAAAGAAATGCGTCACCTGCCATCGGGTAGGAAATATGGTCTGGAGTCTTGAGGCCGCGAAACAGAGTGGCTTTGAAGTCAGTGAGCGCCTGGCGGAATGGAAACAGTGGTCGATTGATAAGTCGCTTGCGGAAAACGACAAAGGGAAGATCACCGGTCTGGGTAATCAGGACGGTGTGGCGCAGCTGCTGTTGAGCAGGTGGCAGTCAGACAATGCCGACGAACAGAAAGAGAACCGCAAGAAACTGGCGGGACTTCTCCTGGAAGAACAACTTCCCGATGGATCGTGGAAAGCGGGCGGCCAGCTCCCGTTTCAGAAACGTCCTGCAGCCGAAACGAACGCGGTTTCCACCATGTGGCTGACACTGGCATTGCTGGCGGAAGGGAAAAACGAAACTCGTGCTCCTGTGGTAGCGAACGCGCTGAAATATATCGAGGCGAGTTCACCAGGCAAGAGTGTCGAATGGTATGCTGTCCGTTTACTGCTGGCTGTCCAGACGGGAGATAACCAACTCCGCGATCAACTGGTGAAGCAGCTCCGCAGTCAACAGCATGCAGACGGCGGCTGGGGCTGGATGGTAGCCGACGACAGTGATGCGCTGGGAACGGGGCTGGCACTGTATGCGCTCGTGTCTGCAGGCGTGGAGCGACAGGCCCCGGCAGTCAAAGGGGCGCAGCAGTTTCTGGTGAGTACGCAACGCGACGATGGTTCGTGGCCGGTGCGGGGGACCAAGGAAAAGAAAAAAGCGAGCGTCCAGGAGACTGCCGTCTATTGGGGAACGACCTGGGCGGTGATCGGGCTGGTGAAGAGTCTGCCGGAATAAGTGGATGCAGTTCCAGAATGAGAAGTTGAGGAAACATTGGTTCTACATTGAACGATTACCCTGACAGTTTCCTGTTGTCTGCGACAACCCCGAATTACATCCGGGGCTACCCGGTTTTGCTGTTGGGGCTGGTTAACTAAGCACCGTCGGACAAGCCGACGGTGGCACGCGCTGGTCCGATACGGTAGGACACATTGCAATTGATATAGAGGTTTCCGTGTGCCACGGACCGGCTTGTCCGGCCGTGCCGAAGGGGTATTGGAATCCCGGTTCTGGAGGGAACGCGGCAGCGGCGATCTCCTGCTCGCTGCGCTCGGCCCGGATTTTATCCGGGCTCACCCTCTTTTTTCTT
>NZ_CAXAVM010000342.1:0-3016 GCF_963972345.1 uncultured Gimesia sp.
TGAGGAGGGCAGGGAACGAATAGATGTTTCAAGTCTATGAGACGCGCGTCAGTCGCGGATTTCAACTGGCGATTGGCGGTCTGGCGATACTGAGTCTGACAGGACTCATCGTCACCCTGTGGATTCTGGCGGATTTCCAGCATGAACAGGAAATTGTCGCGCGGATCATCCGGGACCTGCCTGACAGTGATCTGGCGGTGGCACGCGAACTGGCGGTGGAACTGCGGTTTCAGTCTCAGTTATCGATCCTGCTGGTATTGAATATCCTTGCAACCGCTGTGGCGCTGGCATTACTCGTGCGCGCCTATCTGAACAGCGAGCGTTCTCTACGTGAAGTCAAAGTAATGGCAAGTGATGTGCTGGCCAGTATGGATCAGGGAGTCCTGACTACGGATCGTGATGAAGTCATCACCAGTATCAATCCCCGCGGAATCGAATTACTCGGCTTACAGGGGCAAGTCGTGGATCAGCCTTTATCTGTTGTGGGCATTGAACATACCCTGCTGTCGGTGATCTGCAGTCATGTCAATGCGCATCATTCCCCTGTCCGAGACTGCGATTATACCATTACAACACAGGGGCACGAACAGACTCTCCGGGCGGGCTGCAGCCTGCTGAGGAATGAGCAACAGGCAGAACTCGGGACCGTCATCCACGTTCGCGATGTCACAGAGCGGGTGTTGATGGAACAGAGACTGCGGCGGATGGAGCGATATGCCGGCCTGGGCTCCCTGGCCACTGGGCTGCAACACGAAATAAAAAATCCGCTGAGTGCCCTCTCTCTCCACGTTCAACTGCTGGATGAAGCCCTGGTGAGCCAGGCGACCGGCGAGGAAGTCGATGAAATGCTGGGGGTGATTCATACAGAAATAAAACGGCTCACTTCTGTGCTGGAGGGATTTCGGGACTATGCTTCCATGTCAGAACCGGGACGCTCCGATGTGGACCTGGCGGCTTCGATCAAAAAACTGGCGCGGTTTATTCGACCACAGGCAGAACAGCAACGAGTGAAAGTGGAAGTGAATCTTGCAGAGGAAAGCCTCCCGACCATCAAGGCGGACCCGGTTCACATGGACCAGGTACTCCTGAATCTCGCACTAAATGCGCTGCAGGCCATGCCTGACGGTGGGACGCTTTCAATCGGTCTGCAAAAAGAAGGCGAATGGCTGCGGATCAAGGTGGCCGATACAGGGAGAGGAATACCCGTCGAGTACCGGGATCGTATCTTTGACCCCTACTTTACCACGCGGAATGAGGGAACCGGCATGGGACTTGCACTATGTGAAAAGATAGTCAGACAACATGATGGCACCATCGATTTGGAAACAGGTGCCGAGGGGACCACTTTTTCCGTGATACTGCCGATAGACGAGAAACCATGAACTTTGATGGATTTGGAATACTGATCATCGATGATGAACCCAACATTCGTTCGGGACTGGCCAAAGGCCTGGCTCGTGAAGCGGATGTGGTGGAGACAGCACCCAATGCGGAAGAAGGGCTCACGAAATTCCGTGAAGGATTTTTCCAACTGGTGATTGCCGATGTCCGCTTACCGGGTGAAATGGATGGTCTGGAACTGATCGATCAGGTGTTGCGCATCCGCCCCCAGACAACGGCGATCGTCATTACCGCACATGGTACCGTGGAAACGGCAGTCAAATCCATGCGTCTGGGAGCCTTTGACTTTATTACCAAGCCGCTGGACCTGGATCTGATCCGGCACCAGGTTCGCAAGGCGCGAGAACATCATCGCTTGCAGACCGAAAACCTTGAATTGAGGAATCGGCTCGTCAACGCCGGTGAGGTTTCCAACATCATCGGGAACTGTGCTGCGATGAACGATGTGTTTCAGCAGATTCGTCAGGTCGCAGCGACCGATGCGACGATTCTGATTCAGGGAGAGAGCGGCACGGGAAAAGAACTGATTGCCCGCGCCGTACATGATTTGAGTGATCGTTGCAGCGGTCCGTTTATTGCCGTGAACCTCGGTGCCATGCCCGAAACTCTGCTGGAAAGCGAATTGTTCGGACACGAAAAAGGATCGTTCAGCGGTGCTACCCGTCAGAAACCGGGCTGCTTCGAGCAGGCCCAGGGTGGTTCGCTCTTTCTCGACGAAGTGACGGAGATGCCCGCCAAAAGTCAGGTGGATTTACTGCGGGTCCTGGAAACACAGCAGTTCATGCGGGTGGGAGGCGAAGAAGTATTTACCAGCGATGCCCGTATTATTTCTGCGACCAACAAATCGGTCGAGCCCCTGATTGAAGATGGCTCGTTTCGTGAGGATCTGTATTATCGATTAAACGTGATCCCCATTAATATACCGGCACTCCGCGAACGCAGAGATGATATCCCTCTGTTGATCGAGCATTTCCTGACACATTTCTGTCAGAGGCATAACAGGCCTTTGAAACAGGTTTCCCCCGAGGCAATGCAGCAGCTTGTTTCGGCGCGCTGGCCGGGAAATGTGCGGCAGCTCCGCAATGTGATTGAACGACTGGTGGTAACCCTGCCGGGCGAAATCATTCATGCAACAGATCTACCCGTCGAGTTGAATCCCGAACTCTCCTCTTCCTCGGTGCCTGTCAAAACCCTGGTGGAAGCAACCGAAGTCGCAGAGAAGGCAGCCATTACTGCCGCACTCGCTTCCTGTGATTACCATCGGGAAAAGACAGCCAAACTGTTGGGAGTGAGTGTGCGGACCCTGCATTATAAAATGAGCCGCTACGGATTACATTAAACCGCCTGTTGACGCTGATGCTGATCACCTGAATCCACAAAGAAGAGGCGTCACATATCCGACTCTCGAATTGTTTCGGCAGCAGCCTGCCTGACGGGTACTGAGATGTCGACAAACCAGTCCTGATGATCTGCTTCAGCATGAGTTTTTCCAGAGGCGATATTCTGCTCGCGTTCCAGTTTCATTTGTGTAAGCGTTTCACATAATTCGTCAACCCGTGATAACAGCTGCGGATCGTTTTGCCAGTTTAATTCACTGGTCACTTCGATTAATTCG
>NZ_CAXAVM010000343.1:0-2977 GCF_963972345.1 uncultured Gimesia sp.
CTGCTCTGGATTGACCAGCACCAGCGCTTTGGCCGCGGTCTGCAGAATGACCGGCCAGATCATGCTCTTGAATTCCAGTCCCTGTTCCGGCTGATCCAGATGCATCAATCGAGACCGCCCCTGCTCCCAGATCGTTTCCAGCTGATCCGGCAGTGAGAGCCGATGCTTGTCAGGCTTGGGAAACATCGGCCGACCGCTACGCGAGAAAGGCAGGATACAGTCCACTTCATTCCCCGAGCGTTGATATTTCCATTCGCCCTGCTGGCAGGAAAAAGACCCTCCCCGACCCTCCGTCAAAGCCAGGCAGGCATCGATAAATGTGAGTGCAAAACCACGCACAGCGACGCGCGAGCCGGCAGGAATTCGACCGTAAGTCAGCATCTCGGTGACGGGAAATACATGCGGTATGACTGTTTCAGGCTGGTCCTGGTTATCTGCAGCACTCCGCCACCCTTCATGTCCGATGGAGATCAAGACTTCGTCATAGATTTCTGCAGACGCATTCGTTTTCAACATCCAGCGGTGTTCAATTCGTTGAATATCAATCACTTTCTGCTGTCTATGTTCAATGCTGCAGGAAGCAGGGCAACACTGCAGGATTTTCTTGTAACAGTCCGCAAGATATTCCCCCGTAACAGCACGCGGGATAAACCCGTTCGGATCAGCCATTTCCGGATAATGCCGCTGCAGCCAGTGAACCAGGTCAGGGTACTCGTCTTTCTCTCGAGAGCCCGGAGATTCAGACCAGGTATCAATTAAGCCGGATGCATAATTCATCCGCAGATAGTGTGGTTGATCGGGGTGATACACGGGGCCGGCGCCCGGCACATTCTCGGGATCAAATATGATAATTTGAATTTCATCACGAGAGTCAGATTGATTCAGACGCTGAATCAATCGTTCCAGGCAGTACATGCCTTTGGGACCACATCCGGCCAGGGCGATACGAAACGGTTCTCTCTTACTCGCGGGGGCGGTAAGTGGACCTTGCTGTTCAATGAGATCGGGCATCAGAATTGGGACAAATCAGAGTACTGAGGAGGGTGAAAGGAAAAACCACGATCACGCAGGCCACAATCGACACAGAGATTACTCTCCAGACGTTGTTGCACTTCGGATTCGGTATAACCCAATTGGCTTTCCACCCACTCCGGGGAAAAGATGGTATCCAGGTAACGAGTGCCTGAATCGTGTAAAATCACCGCACAGATTTTGTCGTGCAGTTCGTGTTTCATTGCGCGAACCGTTTCCAGGACTCCCCCTGCCGAACCACCGACGAGCATCGCTTCTTTTTGAACCATGCGCCAGCAGCCGGCGACGCAGTCCAGTTCAGAGACGCGCCGTACGGCATCGAACTGCTGACCTTCTGCCAGGTCGGGAATATTCCCTGCGCCCAGGCCGGGGATGCGTCTCTCGCCTGCCTGTCCGCCAAACAACACACTTCCCATGGCATCGACGGCGACGATCTTTGTTTTTCGCCCGCGCTTCCGCAGGTAATCGCGGCAACCACGAATGGTTCCCGTACTGCTGGTGGCAACAAACAGATAATCGAGCTGACCATTAAGCGCCTCGTCGATCTCTCTGATCGTACCGTTTTCATGCGCTGCAGGATTATGTCTGTTACCATACTGATTAGGCCAGAACGAATCAGGGATTGTCTTCAGCAGCGATTTAACCTTAGCCAGTCTGGCTTTCAGGAAGTCACCTTCCAGTGGCTCCGTCACCATTTCGATTTCTGCACCCAGTGCTTTCATAATCGCAATATTCTGAGGTTGAGCCCGTACGTCTACCACACAAATAAAGGGGAGCCCGTAATACCGGCAGACTTGAGCCAGTCCAATCCCCATATTTCCTGAAGAAGACTCAATGATCGTGGTATGAGAATTAATCTCTCCCGTCTGAAAGGCTTCTTCGATCATGGCACGCGACGGCCGATCTTTCGCACTGCCTCCCGGGTTAAAGCACTCCATTTTGGCGAAGAGGGCCACATCGGGACTGCCCAGATAGCGACGCAGGCGGATCAAAGGCGTGGCCCCGATGGTTTCCAGCACACCTTCCCGGGCCTGGGCTTTCTCCACTGTTTTTTTTCGGTTGTCAATCATCGGCTGCGACCTCTGGTTATACTGGGCAGGTGGGATTGGAGCCCTGAAGCAGGGATACCAGATGCATAGCGAAAAATGTGCCAATATTCTAAGCTTTTGTTTACAGCCGTTTTCTCCCTGTTTGAACACTGAAAACACGTGTAAATTGAGGAGTCAGGCTGCCTTGCGCGAGTCACGATCAGCCAGACTGGTCGTTCAGCAAACAGCTTGTACAGAAGCGGTGTCGGACCGAAATCTACCAGGCCAGAAACGCATCGAGGGGCTTCTGAAGCACCTTCTGCTCTCTCTCGGCAGCAGAGGGCTTGAATTTGTGAACGTCGATTGCGCATCACATTGAATGAGAGCGTCTATCATTCAATGACACGCGGTCCCAATGACCTGGGAAACGCTACGGTCATACCGGAGACAGTCGAGAGACGATCATTCGGTTAATTTCACGACCGCTTTTCCCATTTTGCTGCCGTGAAATAAATCGATGAATGCTTGAGGCGTCTGTTCCAGACCTGTCGTCACGGTCTCTTCCCAATGCATTTTTCCTGCCTGGATCCATTCTGTCATTCTGTTCTGGAACTCATCCTGCTGATCACCATGATCCCGGACGATAAATCCCTGCATTCTCAGTCGTTTGGTGATGATTTTAAACAGGTTGTCCGGCCCTGGCTGAGGAGACTTGTCGTTATAAGTCGAGATCATGCCACAGCAGACGATGCGCCCGAAGTCATTCAGGTTATCAAGGGCAGCCTGCAGATGGTCCCCTCCCACATTGTCGTAATAAAGATCGATGCCTTCCGGAGCCAGTTCTTTCAACCGTGCGGACACATCATCCACCTCTTTATAATTGAAAGCAGCATCGATGCCGGCTTTGTCTTTCAACC
>NZ_CAXAVM010000344.1:0-2960 GCF_963972345.1 uncultured Gimesia sp.
CGATGATTCGAAACCGTTGACGGCGCTGTTCTGAGCTGCATCAGAATCGACGTGAAGCCATGATCCCTTCCGACAACAGTTGGCAACCGCTTCCCGTATCAGACATTCAAGTCACGCTCGGAGACTTCAACAGATGGGTTCTGTGTGGTGGATGCTCAATCGACTGGCTGCTCGATAAAACAACCCGGGAACATGCTGACACGGATATCGGCATCTTTCGCTCAGAGCTCATATGCTGTTTGAAATCCATCGATCAATCTCGCGTATTTCTCTGTGACCCGCCCGGTCAGCTTGTCGCCTGGAATGGTATAGAGGTTCCGGCACACGTACACGATATCTGGATAACAAACAAAGAGAGAACTCACTGGGTTCTGCAATTGATGGTCTATGATGACCACGTTGACACGGTCATCTATCGTCGCGATCCACGCCTCACCTGGCCCAAAAGTCAGCATGCGATTTCCATACGTGGTGTCAAAATCCTGAATCCAGTCGTGACGCTCCTGTTTAAACTGCATCGACAGGAATTACGGGACAAAGATTGCCACGACGTTTCAAATTTGATCGAGTACGGCACTCAATTATTATTAGCAAAACAGAATCGCATTTAAATTCGACGAAGAAATTGAGACATCTGTATTTCAAGAAACTTGCTTCTCTGCTTCAGGCTCCGGTTTCTTGCGCAGGTATTCATCCAGTTTTTGGAACACGACATAAAACACCGGGATGAAGAAGATCGCCAGAATTGTCGACGCCAGCATGCCGCCGAAGACTGCTGTTCCTAATGCCCGCTGCCCCGCCGCCCCGGCTCCATTCGCGATCACCAGGGGGACCACTCCCAGAATGAATGCGAACGAGGTCATGATAATCGGTCGAAATCGCATCTGTGCTGCCGCGGTGGCGGCTTCGAGAATCGAGTTGCCCTGGCGACGTAAGTCCCGCGCAAACTCGACAATCAGAATCGCATTTTTACTTGCCAGCGCGATGATCAGCACAATACCGATCTGTGTATAAATATTGATTTCCATCCCGCGGTACGCCACCGCCGCGACGGCTCCCAGTAATCCCAGCGGAACCACCAGAATCACCGCTACGGGCAACAGCCAGCTTTCATACTGCGCTGCCAGCACCAGGTAGACCAGTAAAATCGCTACGCCGAAAATGAAAATTGATTCACTGCCCACACGCTTCTCCTGGAATGCCGTCCCCGTCCATTCATAACCCAGAGAATTCGAAAGGTTCTCATCGGCGATCTGCTCCATGATCCGCAATGCATCACCGGAACTGTAGCCTGTCCGATACCCGCCCGAAACAGTCGCTGCCGGGTACAGGTTGTACCGGTTGATTACCTGAGGCCCGAAGGATTTCTTAATTGTAATCAGAGACCGCAGCGGCAGCATTTTGCCTTCACTCGTACGGACTTCCAGGCGTTCAATATCTTCGGGTTTGGCGCGGAATTCCTGATCCGCCTGGACCCGTACCTGGTAGGTCCGTCCGAACTTGTTGAAGTCATTCACATAGGTCGAGCCCAGAAAAGCCTGCAGTGTGGTGAAGATATTTCCCAGCGGTACATTCAGTGTTTTCGCTTTTTCGCGGTCGATCTCCAGGTACAGTTGAGGCACACCGGGTCGAAATGAAGTTGTAACTCCCTGCAACGCAGACTGACTGTTCGCGTCCGCTACAATCGCCTGCGCTGCTTCCTGCAGGACCTGTAATCCCGCATCCGTGCGGTCTTCCACCTGCATCTCAAATCCACCCCGCATCCCCAGCCCACGAATCGGAGGTGGAGGAAACGCAAACACGACTGCTTCCTGAATTGGTGCCAGCTTCTGTTGAATTGACGCCAGTATTTTTTCCTGCGTGATACCTTTCGCCACCCGCTCCTCAAATGGATCGAACGAGGCGAACACGGTTCCCGCATTAGAGGCACTGCTGTTATCGAGCAGCGAAAGCCCCCCGATGGTGATCCAGCTGGCAACTCCCTCGGTTTCTGCCAGCACGTTATCGACTTTTTTCATCACTTCCCGCGAACGCTGCTGCGAAGCCGCATCGGGCAACTGGACGGCCATCAGGATATACCCCTGGTCTTCCATCGGAATAAATCCGGTTGGCATCCGCAGATACCACCAGCCCGCCAGGGTTACCAGCGCCGCGAATACCACGAACACCGGTATGACCAGTCGTACCAGCCGCTTTACAATGCTCGTATAAGTCCGCTCAAAATATCCATACACACTTTCAAACCAGCGATAGAAAATAAATTTCTTCTTCTTCGTAACCGGTCTGAGCCAGAGCGCACACTGGGCCGGCTTTAATGTGACCGCATTGATTGCACTCAATAACGCAGTCGCGGCAATCGTCAATGCGAACTGCCGATAGAGTTGTCCCGTGATCCCGCCCAGCAGAGACGCAGGAATAAATACGGCCAGCAGGACCAGCGTAATTCCGATGATCGGACCGAGTACCTCCGACATCGCCCGGATCGTGGCTTCTTTAGGCGGTTCGCCCCGTTCAATATGATGCACGGCATTCTCCACCACGACGATCGCATCATCAACTACAATTCCAATTGCGAGAATCAGACCAAACAGCGTCAGCATGTTGATCGAGAAACCCAATGCGTACATGGCTGCAAATGCCCCGATGATTGTCACGGGAACCGTAGTCGCCGGAATCAGCACAGCCCGCCAGTCCTGCAAAAAGACCAGGATCACAATCAGCACCAGAATGCCCGCTTCAAACAGCGTTTTATATACTTCATGAATGGACGCTTCCACGAATTCTGTCGTATTCAGGGGAATACTGTACTCCACGCCTTCGGGAAATTTCTCGCCCATTTCCTCGACCACTTTTTTGACATCTTCTGCCACCTGCAATGCGTTGGCACCAGGCAGTTGATAAATTCCGATATTCGCGTTCGGCTGCCCTTCCTTTTCCGTAAACTGATTGTACGACTGTCC
>NZ_CAXAVM010000345.1:0-2957 GCF_963972345.1 uncultured Gimesia sp.
CCAGAATATCTTTTCGTTTTGCCATGCAAGTATTTAACACTTGACAGCGACGATAAGACTACGGACTATAAGTATCATTCGATATGCACGTATGGGCAGTCGAAATCCAGGATTCAATGATATTTGTCACTGAAAAAGGAGAAATCAATGTTGCGACCACCAGGTGGTATAAGTTGTGCCATGAAAAGAATCGTTTGTGTCAAACAAATAGTTGCATCTGCATGCGTGCTATTCCTAGCTCTCACGCTTTCGGGCTGTGGTAGCGATACTACAGTAAGTAAACTCCCGAGGTACTCGACCCCGTCCAGTAAACCCTTACCTGAAGAGTATCGAGTGCTTGCAAAACATCTGGGTATGTCGATGAAGTCAGATCCAGCTCAACTTCAGAAAAAACGTGAAACATCAGAAGTCATGGCGGATTTACAGGCCGCCTTGTTAGACTTACGTGAGATCAAATCGAATGATAAAGAGATCATGTATGTTTCAGCCCAGGTCCGAGACGCGGTCACTGTGGTCTTAGAGCGTTTAGACAACTTAAATTCCCTGCCAAAGCCTCCCGATGAGGGAACACTGTTTGTAGGTTCATTTGTTGATGGATTCTTTGGTAATTTTGCAGGAGGTTATCACCGTGGCCTTGATGCAGAGGCAAAGCAGAATGCTTTGAATTCAGAAATGCAGCCTCTGCTTGCCGCGATCGATAGGATTGATGCGGCTCAAAAAATGCTTCCCAAAATTGCAGAAAAGTATTCGGCAACCTTAAGTGACTCGACCGGTCTGATCATCGCCGATTTTAATGAATCCTGGGGAGACTCTGGCCCTGATGATTGGATTGCACTTCAAAACCTTGGGGAAACACTTGAAGACTGCACCATTTTGGTGGAATTGACTGGCGCGAACGGAGAGGTGCGAAAAAACGTGCATTTTCTGAAAACTTGGCCTGAGGCTACCTGTATGTGGGGACGGTATCAGGGCGGAGAGAAAATCCTGGGAAAAACCGTGGATAGGACCACAGTCGTGTACGTGAAAGAAATGAAAGTCACCATTTATTCACCGCAGTTCGCAACTCGGATCGACTACACATACAAGGGAGCTGAAAAAGATAAAGACGTTGCTTATCGCTGTGAAAACCTGAGTTTTCAAGGGGCTTACCAACCTTACGAAGATGGCGTCATTTGGGATACTCAGCGTGGGGCTCAAATTACCATGAACGGAGTGGAATTTCTTCCCAAGTGTCGCGTTAATCTTACGTTTCGAAAAGGAGATCAAGCAAAAATATGGTACTGGGATTATGATTCCTGGATGAAAGGGGAAACCAAAACATTCGACACACCTGCGGGAGGTCTGGAATTCAAACCAGACAGGATTGACTTTGAAGTATCTTTTCCCGATACGAATTACAAACACAAAGCAACCCTGAAAGTCGATCAGGAATCTAATAAGCTGGTGAAAATTCAAGACTGATATTCCCGTAACAATGCTGACTTGTCACTCAGGCCGGGTTCTTCGATTTTAAGTTGCACAAAACGCCTCGCATTCAATTCGTAATGCAAGGCGTTTTTTTACGCATACAGACAGACGCAGGATTCCAGTAGATAGACTCAAAAGCGAATCAATACACATGCGGATACAGGGAGCCATAGGATTTTTCGTATCTCGCTTATCAATCATCCTCAGAAAGGAGAACCGAGCATTGGCTTATGTTGGATTAACGTTTGTTTCTGTCGCATTGCTTTTGGCGATTGCGGCATTCCTGAAGGAACGCCGTTTGCGATTGGCACTGCAGAACATTTTAAACCGTTTACTTTTTCGATGGAGGCTGCATGGAGAAACTCACAAAGAAACTGCTGATACTGGTCGGGCCGCTGATGCTGATGACCGGTTGCCAGGAACATTCCGATCAAAGACTCACGCAGATGGCACTGCAACAAACAAAGATTCAGGCTGAGCAGAGCCGGCAGATGCTTGAGTTGCAACAGGAAGTGGCTACTGGTGCTCGCCAGTTAGTGTCCGCTGATGCTCAGTCGCGACAGGAGATCGTGGCAATGCAGCATGATTTACAGATCGAGCGTGCAAACATGGATCAGCGGTGGGATCAACTTGAGCAGGAACGCAAATCCCTGGCCAGCCAGCGACACTTTGATTCTGTGATTGCTGAAGTGATTTCCAACCTCGGCATCATCCTGATCTGCCTGTTACCTCTAGTTGTCTGCTGGCAGTTGCTTCGACAAACCGTTGAACCGGCGACGGAGAACGAAATCGCCGAACTCCTGCTGGAGGATCTTGTTTCTTCTAAACCACTGCTCTTTCCACAAAAACCATTCATGCCAGAAAACTCTGAGCATCAGGAACTGGCATCTGATGCTCCTGCTCAGAACAGACTCGGCACTATGAACTCTTAAAACAGAAAGTAGAAATCCAATATGTCTCACATCGTTCAAATCCAAACCGAGGTGCGTGACCCGGTTGCCATTTCTGCCGCTTGTGAACGTCTTAAGCTGCCACAGCCGATGCAGGGGACGTTCAAACTCTTTAGCAGTGAGGCGACCGGGCTGGGGATAGAACTGCCACGGTGGCGGTATCCTGTCGTCTGTGACATTACCAGTGGTCAGCTGCAGTATGACAACTTCGAGGGACGCTGGGGGGATCGGTGTCATCTGAATCAGTTTCTGCAGTCGTACGCCGTTGAAAAAACACGGATTGAAGCACGCCGCAGGGGGCACACCGTGACCGAGCAGGCCCAGGTTGATGGCTCCATCAAGTTGACGGTGCAGGTAGGAGGTGCTGTATGACTCGAATCATCGAAATCACCGTTGCCACAGATGGCCAGACCCGCGTGGAAACTAGAGGCTTTTCCGGAGCAGGGTGCCGTGAAGCCAGCCGGTTTATTGAAACAGCCCTGGGAAAGCGGACGGAAGAGCAGCTGACGGCTGAATTTCATCAGCAACTGGGGCAGCAGC
>NZ_CAXAVM010000346.1:0-2946 GCF_963972345.1 uncultured Gimesia sp.
GCAGAAATATCCGATGTTATGGGCCTTGAAGACTTCCACAATCCGGTCGAAGTCTTCGTTTTGATGCTCTTTCAGTTTATAACGACACGTTCCGACAGAACCGGCGGCAGGGGTGACTCTCAACAGCGCGATTTCTTCGGGGGACTGGCCACTTAAATTGAGCAGTTCTTCTTTGAGAACCCCTTCAATTCCATGCCATCCCGCATAGATGGTGCCGATTTCCGGTAGATCCCGGGCTGTTTCGACCAACCCTCGCAGGCTGTTGTTGATGACTGGTGAAGGACCACCAGACTGGGCCACAATCATATTCTTAGGACTTGCCACGTTTTCTCCTCACTCTGTTGTTGTCTATTCGAGATGCTGTGCGACCCACCGGGGTACAGAACATTTCCCTCTGTTACTCTGGGGCCCTTGTCTCTCTGTAATGAACCAGGTCTGATCCAGAACCGGGACCGGTATGTTACGAATCAATTCGGGCGAGATACGAACACTTCCCACAAGGTCCAGGGCGATTATTAGAAGGCTATTGTTGATAAATCGTTATGTGTTAACAGTTTATCGTTTACATTGTTATCGCCTGAGTCGGCGGAAAATAGCCTGTGTTCAGTGTGGGTGCTTTTGTCTTACTGACTCATAAAGACTTGTATCAACTCACTCACTCGGGATATTACCCGATTTTGTGCTCTAATTCAAAGTATCGCCATGCTGCCAATACAGAAAGTTCCGGGAAAGTTTGCCTGTGAAAGTTAAATAAAACCTGAGGGCTGCCTATTTCTGTGGAGTCAACGTGACTTTGGTCCCCTGTATCTGATAATCGAGCTTAAAAGAGCTGAATAACGCGTCAAAAAACTCCTCGGCGTCTGCATCGAGCACTGCCACATCAATGAGTTGCAGAAGATTAATCTCTGCCTCTGCCAGTTCCTGTTTGTCGTATTCAAACTCGATCCCCGACTGTTCCAGTTTCTGCATAATCGCCAGAACCGGAACTTTTTTCACCCGCAGTGTGAATTTCCGCCTGCTCAGGGGAACTGTCTTCCCCACGCCCGATCGAACAGGCTGCGCCGTTCTTTGTGGATTCAGGAATTGTTCAATCTGCTCATGAACGTCCATCGCAGCCTGCACGGAGAGAAGTTTTCCCGTGACAGTCGGCTCTAATTCCGGAAACTGTTCCTTTAATTGTCTGGTGACCGATTCAACCGGTTTACCTCGCAGCGGATACGTTTTTTTGATCAGAACCTTGTCCGGAACAGCTGCAATTCGAATCCTGTTTGCCTCCCCTGCCCAGTCATAAGTCAGATCGAATTGAATCAGGATCAGGGAAAGTGATTCAGTGGCATTCACAGAAACCAGGGAAAAATTCGACCAGAGGTCATGGGGAACCAGTTGCTCATTCTCGACTTTGATTCGGTAGGCATCGGTAATCTGCCGGAGGATTTCTGCAGGTGTATCCAGATCCTGAAAGTGAAATGACTGGTTTCTCGAAAGCTGAAGATCCCGTGATTTGAGTCTTTTCTGAGAGTCGGTTAACTCGTGTAGGGCATCTGATTTCAGAACCAGCAGTGTATTCAGCTTTGATACAGCTTCCTCCGGTCCTATAAAAACATTGCTGCCGACCGTGATGCAGCTGGCTTGGACCCGTTCCGCGATTTCTTCCAGCCCCTCTTGCAAGCTCCTGTTCTGAAGATCGATTTTCAGTTTACGGGACGGATCAATTCGTCGATCCAGGATAATAGAGATATTTTGCGTCTCCCTGATCCTCTGAATGATGGCACGGATTCCGACATTGGACCAGGAAGCTGAGAATGGTTGTACCAATGCCTGCCGGAAATCACGTTCTGTGAGATATCGGGGGATTTCCCGATTGAGTAAGACAGGGGTTTCACCGGGTCCCTGATAGGCGTATCCCCTCTGATTTACTGTGTTTCTGAATGAAATCAGCAGCAGACAGAATATCAGCCAGTACTTTAGGGAGCTCAGTTTTCTCACAGTTTGAGTCTTTTCCTCTGGTCTGTATTTTTACAGAGATGGCAGGCTGAAAAACCGGAATCAGGTGCTGGAGTGTGACTGGGTTCCATGATACCATATCAGTAGGAGCCTTTCCTGTCATATTTTATCTATCCGTGATGTGATAGTCTAATGTAAAGAGAGTCAGTGTTTTATGCAGAAAGTACAGGCGGTTGGAATCGATTTGGGAACTACTTATTCCTGTATTGCGCACCTGAATGAACATGGGGAACCGGTTACGATTCCCAATCAGGAAGGGGAACTGTCCACTCCCTCTGTGGCCATGTTTGATGGCGCAGAGGTCATTGTCGGTACGGAAGCTTTGCGGCATGCGATTGTGAATCCCCGGAATGTTGTCCAGCATGCCAAGCGGTTTCTGGGAAAGTCCGATTTTCGCTGGGAAATTGATGGACGCTATTTCACACCGCGGGATATCTCTGCATTCATATTAAAAAAACTGCTCTCGGCTGCTGAAGAGCGAATCGGACCCGTCGAGTCTGCCGTCATTACCGTGCCGGCCCAGTTCAGTGATCTCCAGCGACAGGAAACGATTGCTGCTGGCAAGCAGGCCGGGCTGAAACAGGTCGATCTGATCAATGAACCGGTGGCAGCTGCCTTGTGTTATGTGCTGGGATCAGAGGGGATGTGGTTTGCCGAACTTGCTGAAGAACAGCGTATCCTTGTCTACGATCTGGGAGGCGGTACGTTCGATCTTTCTCTGGTCAAATATCAGAAAGATGAAGTGAATGTGATCGCCAGTGGCGGTGATCTGAAGCTGGGGGGGATTGACTGGAACAGTACACTTCAGGCAACGATCGCGGAACAGTTTTTCGCTGAGTTCGGTGTCAATCCTGCGAATGATCCGGAAAGCCTGCAGTATCTGGCGAATGAAGTCGAACAGGCCAAACGCAGTCTGACCGTCCGGCCCAAAACGACACTGGC
>NZ_CAXAVM010000347.1:0-2935 GCF_963972345.1 uncultured Gimesia sp.
TTCGTCAGTTCAATAGAAGAGAAAGTGAATCGGCTTTTACGTAATGGGGTTGTTTCTGATGATGTTTTTGATATCATTCAAGCACCTTGATTGCTTTCTGTTTGTTGCTGAACAGGAAATACAAAATGCCCCTGAAGCCTAGACCGCTTCGGGGGCATTGTCCTTTTCTGGGGTTGTGTTGTCGGACTCGCTACTGTCCAGATAAGCTAACCAGTCGCGCCCCATGATGTACGCGCGATTGTGCTTATAGACCACCCGCAGCCCATTGCGTCGAGCTGCCCGCAGAGCATCCCGTTTAAGGCCTGTTCGAGATGTGAACTCTGCCAGTGTGTAGCAGGCATCCTGTGAGATTTCGCCGCATTCTGAGATTGCCATTTTCTTGCCTCCCTGTTTTGGGTTGATTTACCGTTGATGCGGAGTTGCTTCAACGGGGGCAAGAATAGCGATATGATCACAGTGAAAAAAATACGAACTAAAAGAGATCGGGAGTGTTCGTATTAACTGAACCCCACCAGAAAAGGGATTATTCAGTGTTCAAGGGATGGGAATATTTCTGGTTTTTTTGTGAGTTTTTGCTTGTTCGTATTATTGTTCGTATTTAAGAGGCTGGATTAACTCTTCTCTGGTCTACCACGCTTTCTGTCTGGGATTTCCTTGCCCTGTTTCCTGCACAGTTCTTTGAGTTGATTGCTAAACCATGTCGTCGTCCAGCCTTTGCAATCTGGGAAGTCCTTAGCCAGTTCATCGATACACTTTTGCAATGGTAAATATCTGTTGTGACCATCTTTTTTAACACCGACGATTCGGCAACCGATATTTACAATTGCCTCGTTTTTTAATCTCATCCTTTCTTTTGCCTCATCGACTCCTGTTCTCTGCTCTGGAGTGGCAATGGCATAGAGGTGATTACTAAGCCTGAAATCAGTTATCCATAGTTGGCGCCTCAGATACTCGATTTCCTCTTTAGACCGCTTCGGGCCGTACTTGGTGGGACCACCGCCGATAACTTTGACTGTAGTAATCTCAGCCCGGATCGAGTGCAACAGCTCTATTATGCACCTTGTGTCAATGTTGGTGTGCGTATCACAGTAGGCAATGATTGAATACATCGGTATCTCGATTTCGTAAGTGAATCGGCTTTCAGCGCCTTTCTCTTTATCGAGCATCCCGTCAATTGCATACTGAGCTATCGTTCTAAGATCATCGAATACACCAGCAGCAATGAGATAGAGTTTTAACGGGTCCGGTTTACTTGGCAGGATTTCGTTAATTGTTTCCCGGTTACTGCCTTGGAAAAGGTTATTCCAGAGGTCAAGCATGTGTCACCCTCCCGAGTGAATCCAAAAGTAAAACGGGGAAACTGGATGGATGGTCCAGCTTTCGGAATCAAACCTATCCCCGTCTGTATCAAATCTGAACTGTTAAAGAAACTGTCACATAGAGACAACCTCTAGCCATCAAATCGACGGTATTCCAACGGTCGCACGCCTATTATATCAGGCTGCCTCTGTGGATTGAACCACACTTAACCGACTGCAGCCCGTCGACTTGTGTTGATCACAGATCAGCCGCCCTTTTTTCAGTTTGCCGGGAAAACAGGAGTCCTGTCAGTTCAACTGTACTGTGGAACGCTGTCTTCAAACAGAAAAGTCGTATCACCGGGCTCCGGCGTGGTTTCCTTTGGCATATCTTTCGGGCCGGAATCATCACTGCAACCAGTCGTGAAGCCACAAAAAACAAAGATACCACACAAAATTATGGCACTCATTGAAAATCGAATGTTCATGATTGTCCTTTTTATCAATGAAAAGAAACGAGAATGAATACAGCAGACGTCTGACGGATCTCAAACCAGATTACAGTCGGCTGCATGATCCAAAAAATGTCCCAGGCGAAGACTAATCGATACGGAATCAGAATTCACCCACTGTTTCGCCGCCCATCATGCTGCCCAACGCGCCCCAGATGCCGTAAGGACTGTTGCCCGAAGTGACCTGGGCGGCTGACAGATTACCGGTGTCGATATTTTCGCTGACAAAACGTACGGCACCATCTCCCATTAACACGTGGCAACCGCCCGTATGCATGCTGCTGGCCGAGTAAATTCCCCAACCCTGATGACCGCCTGAAGAACAGGAAGGACTGTTCGGCGGTAGCACGGTTGTAATTCCGGAATAGAAAGGATAGCCAATGGTAAACCGTTGGGTGAAGTCAGACGGACTGCCACACGTTGTTTTACCAGATGGATCGTTACGCTTTGATCGTTCCGACTTGGCAGAGTGGGTGCAATCTCGCAAACAATCAGCAATCGAACAGGCTAAAGGTTGCGGTTGCCAGAAACGTAAAGCGGCCATGAATCGAGTGATACCGGGTTCTGGGGATCTGCTGGAAAGTGTTCTGACTGGTATCGGATTTAAACAGACTGGCAATGGTAGTGAACAGGTTTAGTGGTGATGCAGTCGGGGGCGGTGATTCTGCAAACCCGTTATACATACCATTGGTAAAACAAGGCGTTTTTCGATTGCATGTTGACTGTAGACCTGTAGACCGTAGTTCAACAGTAAAAAAACAGTCTGCTTCATACCTGAACAATGGCCGGGAATATGCGTTGACAAAAGAGGGGGCAGCGGGGATACTGCTTTCTTCTAAAAGTCGTAAAGACACTCAAGTTACAATTCTAAAAATCAATCAAGTAAACAGGAGCGCCTGCTCTTGGGTAGTGTGGAATCTCCGTGAGGAATTCCGGGAGGCACTTGACCTCCTTAGAAGCAGTACCTTAGAGCAGGCACTCTTTTTTTACGCGCTATGCGTAAATGAAAGGTGCCTCATTATGAGCACTACACAGAACCCCTCTTTCGTCTGTGATACTCTCCAGACTCGCAGCAACCCAGACCTGCAGCCGATCCAGGAACAGTCCCCAGAACCGGCAGAATGG
>NZ_CAXAVM010000348.1:0-2913 GCF_963972345.1 uncultured Gimesia sp.
CGTTATGATGAATTTCTGGATGAAATTCTGGACGGGGAGATGATCTTTCGTGTGGAAGAATCGACCCAGAAGAGTGTGTATAAGATTGGCAATACGGAAGTCCGGTTTCAGACGAGGGCAGAAGAGCATTTTCCGGTGGCGGTCTCTTCAATGGTCTGCAAATACACGCGGGAAGTAATGATGGAACAGTTCAATCAATACTGGTGTCAGCATGTGACGGATCTGAAGCCGACCAAGGGGTATCCAGTGGATGCGCGTCGCTTCAAAAGTGAGATTGCAATGGCACAGGAGCGACTGGAGATTTCGGACCAGATTCTGTGGCGCGGGCAGTGAAGCGAGAAGTTAATCTTCAGCCAGAATTTGTGACTGCGGAAGAAATCGGCTGCTGGCTATCCCGACTATGAAAACAGTGGCAGCACCGACTAAAGTGTACCACGGCCAGGCGACTTCCTGTTTCATAGCGAACGCCACGTAGAGCACGACCGCGAGCCCGATAACGAAACCGAGCAGGGCGGATGCCTGTGAAGCCTGTCTGCTGAAGGTCGCCAGGAAAAAGATGCCGAGGATCAGCCCGGTGGAAATGCCGGCAATCGCCAGTACGCTGCCGACCACACTGCTGGAAATGGACTGACTGGCGATGCCGACCGCGATTTGGGCACAACCAAACAAGGCAGTGAAGATACGGCTCAGCCTGACCAGTTCGGACTGCTGTTTGTGAGTTGATGTCAGGGGCAGATAAAAATCATTCACCAGGGCGCTGGTGGTGGAACTGAGTGAACTGGAGAGCGTCGACATGGCAGCAGCGAAGACGGCGGCGAGCGTCAGCCCTTTTACTCCCACGGGCAGATGATCGATGATGAAAGAGGCGAAGACTTCGTCCGTTTTCTCGAAGGGAACCGCGGGAGGAAATGCTGAGTAGAAAGCTGCCAACGCGACGCCCAGCAGTAGAAACAATGCGAACTGTGCGAAGACGAGAAAGCCGCTGAATCCCAGTGCCCGGGCGGCCTCTTTCTGGTTCTTTGCACCGAGGTAACGCTGAATCATGAGCTGGTCGGCTCCGTGCGTCGCCATCGAGAGAAACATGCCTCCTACCAGGCCGGCCCAGAAGGTATAGCTCTTCGCGAGGTTCCAGTCGAAATCGAACATGGTGAATTTCTGGTTGGCGGCTGCGTACTGCTGATAACTGCTCCAGCCATCCGGCAGATCATTGATGATCACGGCGAACGCAAACACAGCACCGGCGATATAGATGACGAACTGCAGACAGTCGTTCCAGACTACGGATTTCATGCCCCCCAGGCAGGTGTAGACAATGGTGCCAATGCCGATGACCACCACGCAGAGAGGAAGTGGGATGCCGACCACTTTTTCCAGAACGAGAGCCGTCAGGTAGAGCCTGAGACCATCGGCGAGTGTCCGCATGACGATAAAGGTCAGGGAGGAGACCCGTTCGGTGGTGCCCCCGAATCGCTGTTTGAAGACTTCGTAAGCCGAGTAGATTTCACCCCGAAAATAGAGGGGGAGCAGAAACAGGATGACGAGGAAGCGGCCCACGATATAGCCGAGGGGGAGTTGCAGAAACTGCAGGTTACCTCCCGGCGCAAAGGCGATGCCCGGTACACTGAGAAAGGTGACGGTACTGGTTTCGGTGGCGACAATTGAACCCAGAATCGCCCACCAGGGCAGTGTTTTCCCGCCGAGCAGGTAATCGGACAGGTCTTTCTGGCGACCGCCGATCCAGGAACCGAACAGTACCACGGCTGTGAGGTACAGGAGCAGGATGATCAGATCTGTGGTTCCGATGGCGATATTCACTGCGGCGACACCTGAAATCAGGGATGGTGTGTGGAGTTGAAGAGCACGAACGAATTGTGACAACTGGTACGAACCTGATCAGAAGCGAATGATCCTGATTCAGAATCATGAGTTCTATCCTTTCAGGATTCGGGAACCCGGTTATCATAGTAACTGGCCGATTTCGTATTGGACAGGCCACGGTGATTTCAAAGTTTTGATTGCCTCCAGATCACGACCGTTAACTCAGAGTGGATTTCGACTAAATCATGTTAGAACATTTGACGACAGAGCAGCGTAATCCGGCATCAGACCAGATTGATTCGATGAACAGTCTGGAAATTGTTCAGTTGATGAATGAGGAAGATGCCAGGATCGCGGCGGCTGTGGAGCAGGAAGCGACTTCGATCGCTGCAGCCATTGATCTGATTACCGAGGCGTTTCTGCAGGGAGGTCGTCTGATATATATGGGAGCGGGAACATCGGGGCGACTGGGGGTGCTGGATGCCAGCGAGTGTCCTCCCACGTTTAACAGCCTGCCTGAACTGGTGGTGGGTTTGATCGCCGGCGGTACAGCAGCGCTGACGAATGCGATTGAAGGAGCGGAAGACCAGGGGGAGGCTGGCAGAGCCGATTTGCAGAGTGTGAGTTTCAGCAAAGCTGACGTGCTGGTAGGAATCGCCACCAGTGGGCGGACGCCTTATGTCATCGCAGGTTTGAAGTACGCGCAGAAGCTGGGTGCTCAGACGATTGCGCTGACGTGCAATCAGGAGAACCAGTTGTCCGAAGTAGCGGCGTTGACCATCTGCCCGGTGGTTGGGCCGGAAGTCGTGACTGGTTCGACGCGACTGAAAGCAGGAACCGCTACGAAAATGGTCTTGAACATGCTGACGACGGGGGCGATGGTTCGTGTGGGGAAAACATATGGGAATCTGATGGTGGATTTACGGGCCACGAATCAGAAACTGAAAGACCGTTCGGTTCGGATTCTGATGGCGTTTACCGATCTATCCCGTGAAGAGGCAGCCGCTGTGCTGGGGCAATGTGCTGGTAGATTAAAAACCGCGATTGTCCATGTCAAACGGAATGTTTCTCCCGAGGTAGCGGAAGAGCTGTTGA
>NZ_CAXAVM010000349.1:0-2854 GCF_963972345.1 uncultured Gimesia sp.
TAATACTTCTTTTTGCCCTGTCAGGCCGAACCAGTTCCACATCTGCCGCAGGTTGTGATCACCGTATCCGTAAAAGTGCGGTTGACCAACTGTATGCTTCAGCAACCAGTCAGAGGCATGGGAGAAGTCACGCACGCAGAAGAATAGATCGGTATAAACCTGGACAACTTCCGGTGTGCATTTACAGAACCCTGCAATCTCGGAGTCAGACTGCCCACATAGAATCCTCGCCTCCAGTTCTGCACGCCTCAATCCGTCTTCCTGAAATAACTGGCAGGAAGTATGAATCTCGGGAAATTGCGACGTATCCCCGGTTTTGAGGTAGGTTAATACATCCCGGGTTATCTGGTCCTCAGGTATTTCGGCGCGTTCTGGTTCATTGAAAAGCTGTTCTGCGACTTCCCACCTCCAGCAGGGACGGGTAAACGGATCAATTTTTGCTGTCGCGTTTGTCATAATCATCTTAGACTCCTTTCTAAGTTTGAGGTCGAATTCACGAATTAATTATTCGACTTGAATACGATCAAGTCAGATTATATGTCACTGGGAATGTGCTAATCAGACGTTGTCACGTATCAGGCACCTGCCTGTCCCTCGAAGGGGATCCGCCAACTCGAATATGTCCTGGATGTACTGTGGCGTTCAGAGACACTTCTGGCCGACCAGGAAGGAGCATGAAGCTGACCGCCTGGAGCAGGGACGAGGTGACCAGGAAGGGCCTATCTGCAGCGGCACTGGCACGATCCTTCAGGTTCTGATGTGCTTGCCGTTATACCGGTCATAGTATTCCTGCAGACGCCGTCTCTGGTCGCTCAGTTCCGCCTCTGCGGGCTTATGACCACGTCCGACCTTATTCCTTCGATATTTTCCCGCCATTACCGTGGTTGCGGTAATGATACTTCTGGTTGCCGTTCTTCGGATCTCACCTCATAAGTTTCTCCTGGAATATGTATGCACTACAAGTTTTGGGATTCCCCAGTATTGACCTGGGAGACAGGGCAACATGGGGGGCGTATAGCTTAAATTCTGGTTGCCTTCTGTAAGTCCAGTATTTGAAGAATGTTCTCTATCTCTTCTGTCGGAGATTCTTTAATGGGCAGATTACAATACCAGACGGCGGCCGTCACTTTCAGACCTGAAGTCAAGACACCGTAAGCAACTTTGATCTGGGTCTGATAGTCTTGGGATTGGTCAGGCACTTATTACTTCGTAAAGTGCAAACCCTCATTGTATGACAGGTGAGCAAGACCAGATAGATGACCTCTTTTAAGGGAAGCGTTTCAGAGCCCTGTTTATTAGAGAAAAGTAGCCGGGTATAGGTTTCAAAATATTTTTCGATTATTTTCTGAATACCAACTTGAGATAAAAAATGTTGTTTTTACCGGGGAGCAAACAAACCAGATCTGCTTGTTTGTGGAATTAAATTCGCCTCTGTGCCGCGAGATCGATATTGCCCGCTTAACTGTTCTGAAGTTATTCTAAGTAGAAGCCGGGATGTAACAGACTTTACCAAGGTGTCCAGATGGCTAAACAGAATGTGTGAGTTCGCCCCGGTTCTTCAGGAACCTTTGGGGGGCTTGAAGTTTTTGACGATGTTGTGAGCTTGTTGCATTACAACATTGCGACAAAATTCCGCCATGGACTCATTTTTCATCGCGGCCGCCATTCGCAGAATATGTTGTTCTTTGTCTGTAATGAAAAATTTAGTCTGTTTTTTGGTGTCGACTATTTTTTTGGCCATGGAAGTCTCCTTTTTGTCAAAAGCATGAGCCTGAAGAAGCCGTCAGATTTGCAGTAGATTTATTGTTACGATGTACCCAATGGTACCATAGTGATGAATAGGGCTTTAATTCTAAATAGCGTTATTTAGATCTAAGGACCTAAAATGTATTTTGTCCCTATAGTGGACAATGGGGATGGCCAGCCAATCCACCCAACTGTTTTATTACTTGCAGTCTGAGGCAGGCTATGACTTCAATGAATGGGATATCGTTCTTCTCCCTGACGCAAAGAGTGTTGTTCGGGAAGGTTTTTACGATTCCATGGACACTTTTGCGAAAAAATGCTGTCGGGGGTGATAGTGCTTGTGCTTATCGTTGTTACAGTTTCGTATTGGATGATGTCGCACTGGACCGAAATGAATGTTTTCGGTTACAGGTCATGGGTTGATGTTCTTCGTCAAATAGTGGGATTCCTCTAGCACCGCATCACGACAGAACTCAGCCATCGTTGTATCCATGAACGTTGCAGCCAATCAGATGATTCGGTACTCACCTGCTGTGATGTGGAATTTGATCTGACGTTTCGAGTTATCTGTATTTTTCATCATTTATGAACCTTTCCCGGATTTGACTGTAGCACGACTCTCCCGGGGAGTTTCAAAAAAATTCCCCTTGACGTATTGAAGTGGAGGGCGGTAGGTTCGAGTAAACGGTGTGCACCAGATGTTGATTCGAGACTCCAAAAGTACTTTTGCGATCTGGTTGTAGATCAAGGAACATACAGATGTCACAAACAGCAAAAATCGATATTTACCATGGAAGATCCAGGCTGGCTCCTTCCATAGACAGAAATCTGCTTAAAGACCTTATCGAGTTTCCAGCTAAAGAGTTCAGCTGCAAAGGCAACGGGGTGATTCGTGAGGATACTACCGATACCCGATTATGGCGAGAGTGTTCATCCGGGCAAACCATCGTTCTAACCGGATTGGTACCGGCTATATTGGAGCGCCTCAATCAGTCAGGTGTTGAGGTTGAGGTGATCGAACATCGTCGCTTCCCAAAACGTCAAATATTGTCTCAGACTGTATTGAGGAATTCCTCAGGTGATGAGCGAGAGTTTCTGCTTGCTATAA
>NZ_CAXAVM010000350.1:0-2818 GCF_963972345.1 uncultured Gimesia sp.
ACGATTCTCCTTCAGTCCCTGGCAACGGTCCGGGGACAGCTGATCGACAAGGAGACCGGAAAACCCTTCAAAAACAGAGAAATCCGCTACGGCGTCCATGTGCATATCGGCGATGACAACGCTCCCTTTCAGACTCAATATGGAGGCACGACATTCTCTGATGAATCGGGTCATTTTGAACTCGAACACCTCGTTGTGGGGCCGGAATATCACATCACTTTGGTCAATCGCCCCGAGGATCAGCCCGATCGTATCACCTGGCAGCCCGTCAAAAAGATCACGCTCAAAGACAGCCATCCGCTGGACCTGGGACGGGTGGAAGTCGAACCACCTTATCAACCACCCACACTTGAAGAACGTATCGCGGCAGCATTCGTTTTGAAGAAAACGCCTCTCGAACGATTTACCTATGACAGAAAAATCGGTGGGCTGACAATGCAGTACCCCCTGATCCTGTTCGGCGAGCCAGAATCGAAGGCGATCAGGGAACTGTTGGCCCTCCGCTTTGAAGACGACGAAATCAGCTCAAAGCTCGATTCCTACCTGGTAATCCCCGTCGATACGACAGAGAGTAAACGCACAGCCGCCCAGGCACTCGCCGAGGCAATGGGCATCAAACTGAACTTTGATTCCGCTGGTTTGGAACTGTACGTCACTGACACCAGTGGAAAGCAACGCGCTCACGCTGATTTAGCCGCTCTGTCCACCGATGGAAAAGTAAGTCAGAAAAAACTGCTCAAGTTTCTGGAGACAAACCAGGTTCCAAAACTCGACGCCCGCGAACTGCTGGACGCCGCTCTCAAACAGGCGAAGGAACAGAACAAACGTGTGATCGTACAGGCAACGGCGACCTGGTGCGGGCCCTGCCGACGACTTTCCCTCTACCTGGACGGGGAACGCAAACTCTCGGAACGCG
The DNA here is from genome assembly GCF_963972345.1 of uncultured Gimesia sp. Lineage (NCBI taxonomy): Bacteria > Pseudomonadati > Planctomycetota > Planctomycetia > Planctomycetales > Planctomycetaceae > Gimesia > uncultured Gimesia sp. Next base: position 917 of record NZ_CAXAVM010000350.1, read on the forward strand.
ACTATATCTGGGTCAAGATGGATTACCGCTGGACTGGTGCGTACAAAATCATGGAGAAAATGCGCGGCGGGGCGCAGGGCGGTATTCCCTGGTGGGCTATCTTAGATAAGGACGGCAAGGCCATGGTTACTTCCACCACTGAAGCAGGCGAAAACATCGGCTTCCCCAGTTCCTCTAGTGACCGTGAGCACTTCCGCGGCATGCTGGAAAAAACCGCCATTCGTCTCAACGACATGGAAATCAACGAACTCGTCGAAGGGCTGAAACAGAAGGATTAAGGCACCGGATACGCTTTATTGTCGGTCTAGGTGCCTGGGAGATGTTCCAGTGACTCCGGGAACAGGTTAAGTTTCGGGTGTCGACGGTTTCTCTTTCTCAGCTTCCCTCCGTGTCACACTTTGATGGCGGCTCAATAGAAAGAAGATGATGCCGATAAAGGCATACGTGGCGATGTGATAGGTGCTCATCACTTCGCTGTAAAACTTGCCGATAAAAGTACGGTTCAGAATCAGAATCAGAAACACAAACAGGCCGATGCCGATTTTCAATGGCTTTGTGAAATTCTGACGACTCGTGGCACAACGCAGCAGCAGGTACATGCCCGGAAAAATTCCGACGCAGTGCTGCCCCCAGGTGACAGGGGAGTACAGCAGTATCATGATGGAGATGATTGCGCACTCCCACAAAATGCGTTCGTCGTTGCGGTCGTCATAATGCCTGCGAAATTTCCAGCCAATAAATACCAGAAAGCAGAGCATGACCGCTTTAATGATCCGCAGCGACGTTTGCGGCGAGAGATCCAGAAAATCAATATACAACGGCGAATCCAGTCGGGCTTCATGTTCTTTGGGATAGTGCATCAGGTAGCGGGCCAGCGAGGGTTTGAACGACATGTTGGCCAGTGGGATCTCGCCTCCCATCCAGCGGATCGGGTTGGGTTCCAGCATGCCTTTCTCGACATTTTTTGCCCAGTGCTCAAAGGTCCGGCGGTATTCTGTGTAACCCAGTTTGAACATGGGTGAGAGCGTGAAAAACGCAGCCGCCAGGAACGTATAGATTGCCATTTTCCATTCCCGCTTGAGAATGAAATACACCCAGAACAGCGAAGGCGTGCATTTGAGGGCCATCGCGAACCCGAGGGGAATGCTGCCCCAGAGTTCCTTTTTCCTGGTCCAGAGATAGACCCCCAGCCACGAGAACGCCACTAAGGCCAGGTTCACGCCACACTCCAGCATGTCCCTGATCAGGTAGCGACTGGACAGAAAAATCGCCGCCGTCACAACCCAGAACAACTGGTTCCGCAGCAGAGGGAAATGACTTTCACTCATGCGGTTTAAGATCCAGATTAACAGAAACAGGGCGATGAAAAAAATCGGGTAGATCAGCAGATAAGCCGTCTGCATCGAGAAGCTGGCCAGCGGCGCATGCACGAAACCCCAGAAGGGCGGATAGGGATAATTGTGATTGTTGAGGTAGAGAAATTCGCCGGTCGCGATCAATTCCCCCGAGCGCCAGTGCAGATGAAAATCACCCGGATTTTTTTTCGCGATCTGGACAAACTGGATGATCGCAATGACGACTCCCAGCGTGATCACCACGCTCTGCCAGAAGCGATTTTTATCAGCCCACAGCGATTTCAGCACGACGACTCCCTTCCGTAACGATAACACGATCCATGTAAAGGGAGCTTTTCGAGGGCTCCACGCCGCGGATTGTAGCAGAATCCCTTCAAAATACAGTCCCTGTTTAACACTGCAACTTCTCAGAATCCGGGATTTCTGGTCCTCTCAAGAAAATGAACTCAGCGATTTTACCGCTGTTTGCAGAATTCTGAAATATTGATCTACATCGACCGTGATGTTTTCTACCGCGCGACGCCTTTCAGAGAAGTAAAGCCGTTTT
>NZ_CAXAVM010000351.1:0-2654 GCF_963972345.1 uncultured Gimesia sp.
ACACGCGTGATCGGTTTAGCGCTCATGGGGCTGGTGACGATGCCTGTCATCCTCACCTCTACAATTGTGATTCCGTTTGTCATTGTGGGCATGGCGCTGGGCACCCTGGTTGGCCCCCGCATCAATCCTGTGATTTTCAAACGTTGCCTGCTGATGCTGCTTGCAGTCAGTTCGCTGTACATGGTCGTCCAGGGAAGTGCTGACGAGAAAACTTTAGAGCCCGAACTGACGGTCAGTCCTGCGGCGTCAGACGTGACAGCGACTCAGCCAGACTAATCTGACTGTGCTTGCCATTCCTGAATCCAGTTAAGAACCCGCAACTGTTCTTCCAGCCACTCTTCGCCTGTCGATAATTGACGCGCCACGAGTGGCAGTTCCTGAACGGTATCCACATCACTCAATTCAGGCAGCAGATGGATTTCACCCAGATCCTGAATCTGTTCGCCGAGTACACGTGCAGTGCTCTCAACGCTGTAAGGCACTTTCAGCCAGATTTCTGGATCGATCGCAATCTGACTGCCAAACAGATAAAAGCCCCCATCGCAGGCAGGTCCCATCACAAATTGCGGCGTTTCGCTTTCAACGGATAGCATCTCGATCGCTTCATTGAGTAAGTCAACCGACAGTTGCGGAGTGTCCGCCCCCAGAAAAATGACGAAATGCCTGGGTGGTACTAACTGCTGTTGTACATGAGCCAGCCGCTGGCCTAACCCCCCTGCTCCCTGATCAATGGTTTCGAACTGACTCCAGAGTGAATCCCGAACTGCCTCCGGTTCGGCAACCGCCCAGAAGGGAGTCACTGGTTTCTGCTGAGAGACAGCCTGCACGACTGCTGCGACTGCTTTCGTAGAAAGGATATGAAACTGTTCCGCGCGCGCTGTGCCGACGGAATGTGCCAGCCTGGTCTTCAGTGGAGAGTAACCAGGTGTTTTTACGAAGACTGCGATGGCACCTTGTTTTTGCGGCATTTCCTGGTTCGATCTTTTATCAGAAGTAAAAACTGAGGAAGGGCCTGCCGTACAGTCAACCAGAGATGCCTGAATGTCACTTTCAGCCAGCCCTGCTCTTGGTATTTCCTGGCACTGGTTTCGATTTCTGCGCCGATGCACTTGAGCCGTATTCTCTGGCGCCTGGCCGCCCAGACCAGCAGATGATCTTCTCCATAAGCAGCCTCTTCATCAAACCCCTTGAGTTCGCGAAATAAACTGAGCGGCAGGCAGAACCCCTGATCACCGAAGGGAATTCCCAGAACATGCGAACGAAAATAAACACCCCAGGAATTCAGTTGCATCAGCAAAAAACTCTGATCCCGGAATTTGAGATCAAAATAAAGTAACGTATCTGGATGTGATTCCAGAGTATCTAACAGCTGCTGAACAGCGGAGTGGCTTAAGCGAGAATCAGCGTGTAAAAACAACAGGTACTCAGATTTCGCGTGGAGTGCCCCATGATTCATCTGGATCGCCCTGCCCCTGGTTGTACAATGCCAGTTGCTGCGGCTGTTTAGCCCATATTCCGTCAGCTGATCCCGCAAATCATGCGGAGCCATACCGTTTGAGACAAACAGAAATTCACTGGATTCAGGAAATGCAACCAAGTCTGCCAGTAAAGCCTGCCAGCTGTCATCCCCCTGTAATATGGGAATAATGACGGAAATCGAGCAGACTTTTTCCCCCTGTTTGACGGTACTCATTTTTTCTACTTAAAGTGGAAATGTAATTCGTTTCACAGTATTTGAAATGATCGTAGTCCATAATGCAAACTTACAAAAGAACTCTTCATTCGGAAATGCAATGTTTCTGAAATTCATCGACTCGACTATACTGAAAGAACTCCAGACAATCATTTACGTCAAGCAATTGTTTTCGTCAGGAATTCAATACAAACCGACCGGACTTTAAAAGGACCTTGCTCAAGATGAATCCTGTCAATACACGATCTCCAGCCAGTGAAGAAGAATCAGTCTATGCCCGTTATGCAAACGCGGCACTACAGACGGAACAGGCACTGTGCTGTCCTGTCGAATACAACCAGGAATATTTATCGATCATTCCGAAAGAGATTCTGGAAAAGGATTACGGTTGTGGTGATCCGACCCCTTATCTCTCGCCCGGCGATACGGTACTCGACCTGGGCTCAGGAGGAGGAAAAATCTGTTATATCGCCTCCCAGATTGTGGGACCTTCCGGAAAAGTAATCGGAGTGGACTGCAACGCGGAGATGCTGGCTCTGGCCCGCAAATATCAGCAGGAAGTCGCCGATCAACTGGGATACTCAAATGTAGAATTTCACAGCGGTCTGATCCAGGACCTGAAGCTGGATCTGGACCTGTTGAATCGGGAATTGTCAGCGCACCCGATTGACAGTCAGTCGCGCTGGCTGGAGTTACGCAATCTGGAAGAACGACTGCGAGGGGAGTCACCATTAATACAGGACGACTCAATTGACTGTGTCATTTCAAACTGTGTTTTAAACCTGGTGCGCGAGAGTGATCGCAGTCAGTTACTGCAGGAAGTTTTTCGAGTACTAAAACGTGGGGGAAAAGCAGTCATCAGTGATATTGTCTGCGATGAATCTGTTCCCCACCATCTGCGTAAAGATCCTGCACTCTGGTCGGGATGTATTTCGGGCGCGTATCAGGAAGCGGCATTTCT
>NZ_CAXAVM010000352.1:0-2637 GCF_963972345.1 uncultured Gimesia sp.
GCGATTACCGGGGTACTTTCGAAGGAACTGGCTTCCCGCAAAATCCGCGTCAATTCTGTCAATCCGGGAGCGACGCTAAGCGAAGGAACGCAGGCAGCGGGCCTGTATGGCATCGAGAGTGATTTCGAAAAACAACTGGTCGCAATGACTCCTTTAAACCGCATCGGCACACCAGCAGACATTGCCCGGGTGGTCGCTTTTCTCGCTTCTGACGATTCCGGCTGGCTGACCGGTGAGATCATTCAGGCATCGGGAGGACTGCGCTGAGAAGACTCGGAAGAACTGAATAACGACGAAAGCGCGTTTCCTAATTTTCCATCATCTTCAATAGCGAGAGGAACATTCAAATGAACATGAATTTAGCATCCACCATTTTCTTTCTGTTTATTTCAATCATGCCTGTGCAGGAACTATCGGCAGCCGATCCCCCCAAACAGGAAGTCAGACAGGCACTGCAACAATTCGCCGGCACCTGGAAGATCGTTTCCAGTGAACCCGCAGGAGTGACAAAAGAGGCAACGCAACTGGTTTTTCGCAAAGATCTGACATACGCGGCACTGGATCAAAATGGAAAGGAACTCTGGTCAGGAACTTTCGATCTGGATCCCGCAGCGAAGCCAAAAATATGGGATCACCGCTCCCATGCCGCCCGGAAGGAGGGAGGCGATGCGTTAGGGATTTATGAACTGGACGGCGACCAACTCAAAGTCGCTTGTGTCGTGGGTGCCTGGAAAAGTAAAGAGTGGACCGGAAAACCACGTCCCGCAGTATTCAAATTACCCGAGGCTGATGTGGTGCTGCAATTGCAACGCCAAGCCACGGGTCCCTGAAATTCTATTTCGACCACGAAAAACACGAAACCGCACGAAAGAAAAAAGGGTGAGCCCGGATGCACATCCGGGCCGAGCGCAGCGAGCAGGAGGTCGCAGCTCACTCAACCAAGCCAGAACAATCAAACCAACCCCGTAGGGGCGAACCCATGTGTTCGCCCGCGGTCTCGACATACTTTGCTTTGCCGCACTGCGAACGGTTTATCTGGTCCCGTTCCGAGTTTAAAACCAGTTCGATCTTCCCCAGGCGGGCGGACACATGGAACCGCCCCTACCGCAAGCAGCTTGGAAGGTTATCAATCGTTCGAACACTTTCACTGACAACCTCCTGTTGTCTGCGACAATCCCGAATTACATTCGGGACCACCCCAGGTTGATACTTCTCACCAACCCGATTCTTTCGTGCGTGTTAGTGCTTTTCGTGGTTCAAAAAACGATCACAAAAAGACCTTCAAATAAGGAAAAACGAACGAAATTCCAGACCCCCGGGTGCCATCTGTCGGCTTGCCCGACCGTGTTTTGAGTAACCGACCCACTCAAGAGAAAAAAGGGTGAGCCCGGATGCACATCCGGGCCGAGCGCAGCGAGCAGGAGGTCGCAGTTAAAACGACCTGCTCAGAATCATTAATCATCACTGATCTGTACTTCAAACCCTTTGTTCAAATCAAGAATAAAGGGAACCCACATATCTGGTGGATCCATACAGGCTCGACCGAAAATCAATCCATCTACTATGCGGGTGATTTCAACTCCATCAACGGCAACCGAGTGACGCCACAGTTCCGATCCATTCATGGAAATGGCAATAATGTCATTATAGGTCGCAAGTAATGCGATTTTTCCATGTGGAGCAATGGAACAGTCAATGCCAGAATTATCAATGTAAGTCCACTCGTCAGGGTGATCGGGTCGGACAAAGTATGACGCACCATGAGCGATGACGATGATCGCGTTTGCAGTACTCCATTCGATGATCTTTGTAGCATAGCCATAACCAGCTTGCAGGTTGCCAATCCATTCTTTCCCCGAATCTGGTTGAACACGAATAACATACCCTTCAGACCAGGGAGTTGGTTTACCGGTATGAAGATGCACGGGAAGGGAACCCGTTCCAGGTAAGCCAGGTACAAAAGTTGCTTTCATAAATTCGAATCAAAACCTGTTTTATAATGAAATATCTAGCCACGTACCTACTTCAACTGCCCGTCGATCCAGTCGGCCATTTGTTCCACTTCTTCGTGGATCGTGGGCCAGGGGTGGCCGCCCCCTTCTTTGATGATGAACTTTACCGGCACCTCCGCTTTCTGCAGGGCCGCGACCATCACCCGCGACTGTTGAATCGGCACCATGAAATCCGCTGTGCCATGGATGATCAGAAATGGAGGCAGGCCCGGCTTCACCAGGCGGGCCGGGGAGAACGCGGTTCGCAGTTCGTCCAGGCGGCTGACGTCAATCGTTTCTGAACCTTTCGGCGTGATCAGTCGGCGGATTGATTGCGCGAGTTGATCTTCGCCGCTGATGTCTATTTTGAAGCCGCCGTAGTTCATCAGATCAGTGGGCGGAAAAAAGACAGCCACCGCTTTCACCCGTGTTTTAGACTTAGCATCCGCCGCCGAAACCGCCGCCATACACGCCAGGTGACCGCCGGCCGAAGCGCCCAGCATCGCCAGCCGATTCGGGTCGACCTGGTATTCCTTCGCATGTTCTTTGACCCACAGAATGCCGCGATTCACATTTTCCAGCATCTCGGGGCCATTGAATTTCGCAATCGAACCGGGTCGAATCGCGAACACGGTATAGCCGCGCG
>NZ_CAXAVM010000353.1:0-2569 GCF_963972345.1 uncultured Gimesia sp.
TTACTTTGGCGGGTAGCTAGCATGATGGGTGGCTGGCAACTGCGTGATTTCTGTTGAGCCCCTGAATCTCGCGGCGGGCACGTTTCCTTTTTCTCAATTCTCCCGGTCATTGCTTCAGGCATGTGATCTTCTTCGCTTCGCGGTACCAGACGGACAATGGTGCGTTCTTCAGACTGAGTAATTACCAGAGCGGTTCACTTAATGTGCAGGATTTTATCCGTCTTTACGATCATGGAGACTATGCTGGCTGGATACTGATTTCAAACTGTCAGTTCCAGTGTGCTATATCAGCCTGGCATCTGAATGGGAATTCAGCGATCAGGAGTTTCTCCGTTCAATTAAAGCCGTATACTACTGCGGAAGTTACCGGGAGTTTACTTGAATCGTCAGTCGGTAGAAAATTACCTACAATCCAGGTCTGAATTAAAGGCGATAATGTTCCCTGCAGACTTCTGTCAGCCGCTCAGGGAAAATGGATTTACTCTGGTCTATGTCCAGTTTTACTGTAGTGTCTCCGGGCTATCTGGACAGGGTAAAATAGATTGAACGACGCTCTGGTTAAATATGCGATGCTTTAAAAATCGACCTGTGCCCGGAGGGCCAGGATGTCGGCATTGCTGTTATCAATCACCGGGCCGTTTACATTCGAACTGCTGTTCAGGAAGGCATGGATATAATTAAACTGAAACTTGGTGAACTGATTGAGATACCAGTTGACACCTAGCGTCAGGTCCGTCAATCGGCCTCCCTGAATATTTTTGTCGTTCAGGTCAATATAAGACCAGCAGCCAGCGACTTCCCAGGCACCGCAACCGCCGTCTCTACTGAATGGTTCCAGTGGCACCACACGACCAAACACGCCTCCCTTACGGTTGTACGTTCTGGATTCGCCTGTCAGAAAGTATCCGAAATGGGCATAACCGCCTGAAAAGTTGTTCGTGGTTCCATTCCGTTCGTTGACGACGGCATAGATCATTTCTGATTGAGCATAAAACGAACCAATGGCATACGCCAGTTCGGCATTGAACAGACTGAAATTCTGAGTGGGAATAAGTCCGGTATCTACGAAGGGAGGCACGGCTAGCGGCACGCCGACCGGAACCTGGGCTGCGCCACCGGTTTCCGAGACAAACACTTCTGGCTGGTTACGATATTGTACAAGATTGTTCGCGGGATTCGCGAATGTGAAACCACCACCAAGGTGTAGCAATCCATCACAGCCCCCATTATCAATCAGCAGGTGGGTCAGGCGTGTGGCGACACCAAAGCCGCCACTGTCTCCGATATTTCCACCATATGGGCCGGTCGGAAAGCGAAAGCCGGACAAGGCGTATGTTGACTGCTCATCTTCCGTATTACCAAAGAACATGGCCCCGATCTGCCGGAACGGTAAGAAGGCAAATGGGAGACCCCGTTCCAGAAAGGTCAGTTCTTTCACACTGGTCAGACCATCCATGCCGAAAGGCTGCCGATATTGACCGATTCTCACATTGTTGCCCCCCAGCACGTCTCGAACTTCCAGCCAGACATCCATAAAACTGGGGCGACCGGGAAACGCGAAGTCCATTTCCAGCATATAGCCGATATTTTCCCAGGCATCACCCGCAGCAGCCAGTCGAGCCCGTCGAAAGTCGGCTCCGTTCTGGATATCGCCCACGGCTTGAATATTAGCAGCATCCTGAATAAACCCGACGGCATCCGCCTGGAAAAAACCAGTCAGACGTGCCGTTGGAAATTGATTGCTGTTGCTGGAATCTCCAAACATGTACTCAGGCAAATCGGAGTCATATTCATCTTCACCCATCGCAGCAGCCGGGGCAGAAGGGAGCTGACTGAGATACTGAGTCGGGACGACCTGCTGCGCTTTCAACTCATCAATCTGCTGCTGCAGGATCTGTAATTGAGACTGGAGTGATGTGTCTGCTTCCCTGGTCGGCGGGAGTTGAGCCTTGACTTCGTAGAGTGATAAGCCGGCGAACCAGAGAATTGTCATGACTGTCAACAGACGATTTCGAAAAGTTCTCAACGGTTGGCGCACGTCTTGATACTTTGGATGCTTCACAGCCCGTTGATCTCCAAAAGTATATTTCTGATGCATTAAAAAAATCCTCTCTTCCATCAATTTCAGGTTTTATATTCGGGTGATTCTGACCCTGCTTGAGATCACAGTTCCGTCCCGCTGGATACTGATATCAGAGCCATCTCTGGCAATATTTCCTGGGATACCTGCTCAGTTTTTCTTATCGGTTTAACTGTTAGCCCTCGTGATTATTTCGGGCAAAATTCTGAAATCGGTGATTTTGATTAAAGGTTTGTGCAAACATCTGCATGTGATCTGCAATATCCTGCAGGTGGCGTGCTCCCCGGTGACAGGATTTTCCAATGATTGAGAATTTACCATGGGGGGGTATAATATTATGAAGGCAAATGGGTTGCGTCTGATGCATTCCAACCGCAGAGTGGTTGACCAAGTGTTTTGGGATGAACGCTCATCATGTAGAAGAATGAGAAAAGTGAGGAGGGCAGGGAACGAATAGATGTTTCAAGTCTATGAGACGCGCGTCAGTCG
>NZ_CAXAVM010000354.1:0-2517 GCF_963972345.1 uncultured Gimesia sp.
AACGACGAGAACGCCTGCGTAAATCCCAGCACCTTTTCCCGTTGTCTGGGATCGGGAAACAGTTCCGCCAGCCAGGCCACCGCCGCCACGAATTCGACACAGACACCAACGAACGTCGTACAACGCAGAAAGAGCAGCATCTCAATGGAAGTCGCAAAACCCGCCGCACAGGCAGAGAACGCATACAACAGAATACTTCCCACCAGCACCCGTCTCCGTCCTAACAGGTCCGTCAGATATCCCCCCAGCAACCCGAACAGCCCGCCTGCCATGGCGGGCACGAAGAACAGCATGCCAACCCAGTACTCAAACTGCGGCGTCCCCGGACTCGCCCCGATCAGGTCCTGCAAGGCGGGCCTGACAATCAAAGGCAGCATCAGAAGTTCATAGATATCAAAAGCAAAACCGATGGAAGCGATGATACAGATTAACCATTGCGTACGTGTAAACCCGGTTTTCATTGAGGGAGAGCTCTTCTCTAGCACTCAAAGTGAGACTTCAAAAGGACCAGAACAGACAAATCGCCAGACTGGTCTCTCATCCAATTCGAGAAGAGGTTCTTCGCGCATTTCCAGAGGAGAAGGAAAGCACCAGCGGGCCCAACAAAAAACTACACATCAAAACCCCGCCGAGTCAGCTCGGTTTCGGAGAGGGCAAAATATTTTTCAACTCATGAGCCAGGCGCGCACAGTCTACCCACAGTTCTGAAAAAAGTAAAATTCGCCGAGCCATTATTTTTCGCACAACGCAAGAAATGGAGGCCGGTCTCCCTGATCAAAAACCGGCCCCTGTTGTAATCACTTTCCTGGAATTCAGACCAGGATCAATGTCTCAAATCAGCTCGCACAGCGGCTCAATGCCCTGATCCACCAGATATTGCGGCGTGCCGCTGGTGTCAAAGAGGCGGGTGCCGTTGAGCTCCAGGCCGACGTTGTGGTACAGCGTCGCGAAGACTTCCTGAAACTTGACCGGCCTGTCGATCGCATATTCGCCCATGCGGTTGGTTTTGCCGATCCCCTGCCCGGTTTTCATCCCGCCGCCAGCCAGCATGGCACAGGAAACTTTGGCATTTGTAATGGGGGGCTGAACCCTTATCTTTCCTGCCCCTTTACTCTCGCTCCGCGTTCAATGTGCATAACGTCGTACGGTCAAACCCCAATAGAGGGTGGAGACTTCCAGAAACAGGGCGCTGATGATACAGACGCCGGACCAGCCGTAATGCGTCCAGCTCCAGACGCTGCCCGCGGCGCCCAGTGATCCGCCGGCGAAACAGGTGAAGAGCTCAACCGTTCCCAGGCACTTTCTTAATCACGGTTCCCTTTGCTCATATGTATAGATAAGATGTAAGTCATATTCCCGGTGAGGGAAACACGCGCTCTTATCAATATTTTAAATCAGGCGAGCCAGGAAGTGACTCAGAAGTAGATTGAATGCTTCTGTCACTGCTACCTGCCTTCCACTTTAGATTCCCCCGAGGTCGAGCCTTCGATGAGCAGAAATCAGGTGCCAGACAATTTTAATCCGTATCACAAGTGGCTGGGTATCCCGCAACAGAAATGTCCTCCTACGTTTTATGAACTGCTGGGAATCTCTCTGGATGAAGAGGATCACTCCGTGATTGAATCGTCGGCAGAACGACAGCGGTCACATGTAGAACAGTACCTGGGAACCGAGTGGAACAAATTCGCGAATCAGATCATCAGTCAAATCGCGGAAGCAGAAGTCACTCTCTTAAGCCCTGACCTGAGACGCGAATACGACCGCAAGGTGAAACTATTCAAAAAACGGCGGAAGAATCGCCAGGTGGATCTGTACGCCCCGCGTGGCTCTCTCTCAACAGGGAGCAGCCGGGTTGTTGGGGAGGGGAGTGGCCTGGCACGCGAATACGCGGGGATCGTTTCCATTCTGGCGATTGCGTTTGTCGGAATGGCGGCCGCCTCTTTCTGGTTGCCCTGGGGAAAACTATCTCCCGATCCAGTGCAAAGTAAACAGGCCGAAGACCTGGCTGCTGTTGCCCAGGGGAAATCTGCTCACGATGCGGCCTCTGTCAGCGAGTTTTCCCAGGAATCGACCAGAGAAGAAACAGACACGGCGATGAAAACTCAGGATCCTCAACTGGGAGTGGGGATCCAGTTCAAACGTTTGCCAGGCGGGACTTTCACGATGGGAGTGGGAGACAGAAGGGGGCAGAATTCTCCCGCTCATCAGGTGACCATCACGCGTCCCTTTGAAATTGGCATTCACGAAGTCACTCAGAAACAGTATGAAACCGTGATGGGGACCAGTTCCAGCCAATATAAAGGACCGGATAACCCGGTAGACAGTGTCAGCTGGAACGATGCCTTCGAATTCTGTCGTAAACTGTCTGCAATGCCGGCAGAAAAAGCGGCCGGGAATGTCTATCGACTGCCGACCGAAGCGGAATGGGAATATGCCTGTCGTGCAGGAACTTCCACCCTCTTTAGTTTTGGGAATGACGAATCCTTACTGAGCGACTATGCCTGGTCCAGTTTGAAT
>NZ_CAXAVM010000355.1:0-2429 GCF_963972345.1 uncultured Gimesia sp.
GTAGTCCCGCGGGTCAGCGGGGGAGTCGAACAGCATGAGGACGCAATCCAGTTTCCCGCGACTGGGGGGCAGGACTTTGACGTGAATTTCTCCGGTGTGCCAGTTTCGGAGGGTTTCCCGGAGATCAAGACCATCTTTCATACTGGTGGTAAATTTTTCGGTGCGTGCCAGATCGACGCCCAGCAGATTCAAGGCGTGATCTTTGATGCTCGTGCGAAATTTCTCGATGGCGACATCTTCGGGGGGCCAGCTGCATTGTTTGAAGGGATCCCACTTCATTTCCCATTCATCCTGTTTGGGTTTGGGAGGTTTGGGAGTGAGTTCACAATTTCTCCACGAGATGAGGTTACCGGGCAGACGGTTACTCATTTCCAGCATGGTGCCATTGGGAAGCTGGGCCTGTTCAATGCCGAAGCTGATTTTTTCAAACGGGAGCAAATGCACGAACGGGTATTCTCGCGCTGTTTCTGCAATCTGAATGGCGAACTGATCGCCGGCGACCTGTTGTGCGGCTTTGACCAGCGTATAGAGATCGGGGGTCATGCGGCGTTCGATGAGCGAGAGGTTGCGCACATAACGAAAGTAAACCGAGAGCAGCTTAGGCGTGATCTTGCGGCCTTTGGATTTCAATTCGAGTCGATAACGGTCACGGGCAGTCAGCGCCAGCTCTTTAATGCCGTCGACGGAGAGGTTTTCGTCATCTTCCAGTTCAGAGCGGGCGGCTTCATACAGTCCTGTGATATAAGGGAGTTCGCCGAGCATGAACAGCAATGTTTCCGAGTCAGCGGAATAGATTGTGGTTTCGTTGACTTCTTCATCTTCGACTTCCACAGGGACCTGATCGATGTAGGCATCGTGAATCCAGGGCCAGTCGGAAAGGGAGCAGACCAGCAGGATCGACTTGTATTTCTTTTCCAGTTCCCGCAGGCGGTGTGCCATCATGGTGCAGCGGTTAAGCGGCTGGCCTTCCGGAAGTTTATTCAGAGCCGGCAGAACGGCAGCGGCAAACTTTTCCAGGGGAACTTTTTTCAAAGCATAAGGGTCGGGCAGAGAGGCGGAAATACTTTCAAACCGCTGTGTTTCCAGGTCAATGAAGTGCCGGTCGATGTGTTCCATCATCGCGATTCTCAGCGCGGCAATGACACCCTGGCAGGGATCAATGGGCACATAACTGCAAAGTCGTTGCACATCATCCTCGTCGTCATCCTCTTCCCAGGGAGCGGAACCCGAGATGGACGGCTCTTCCTGCACGACGGCGGTAATGCTGGGCAGAAATGTGATGGCCCGTTCCACGTTTTCCTGGAACGAAGCAGGGAGCGGCACAGCCAGGCAGTCGAACTCATTATTCAGCATCACGCGGCGGACTTCGATGGCGAAGTCACCACTGCCATGAATTAATGGCAGGACAGAAATGTGCGGGCTGATTTTCAAAAAACTGGAGTGGGGCGATGTCATAATAGATTAATCCAGTTTCTTACCTGAAAGCTGTGAACACGCTTGACCGTGATACATATAATCGAGTCGCTCTGAATGGTTGTGATGTGTCCGGCCTGGGAGTCGAGAGGTCAGGACCATTTCCAGCCTGTCGACTCTTTCAGATTCACAACACATTCCACGGGCCATTCCCCCTGGTGCAGCTTGACAATATTCTGAGCCGCCATCGCATACGCGTCCCGATGCGATTCCTGATCGAGTCCGCCGGTGTGACAGCTTAACAGTACATTTTCCAGTTTGATCAGGGGACTTTCAACAGGCAATGGTTCTTTTTTGAAAACATCGAGTCCCGCGGCCCGTAAATGCCCTGATTCCAGAGCTTCCACCAATGCATTTTCGTCAACCAGTGCCCCGCGGGCTGTATTGATCAATACGGACCCCGATTTCATGAGGGCGAGAGTATCCCGGTTAATGAGGTCGACCGTCTCAGGGGTGACGGGCAGATGCAGGGTAACGTAGTCTGACTGTGTCAGCAGTTCTTCCAGTCCGAGCAGCTTGATCTGATGGGTTTTGGCAAAGTCTGCATTGGGGAACGGATCGTATGCCAGCACATGCATGCCCATGCCAATGGCGCGGGTGGCGACTGCCTGGCCGATGCGTCCCAGTCCGACGATGCCGATCGTGCTGCCCCAGACGCGAGGCGTTAACTCCCGCTCCCACACGCCGCTGCGAACGGCGCGATCCTGGGTACGAGTCATGCGGGCGATACCCATGAGCAGGGCGAATGCCTGTTCTGCAACCGAGTGATGATTCACACCCGGCGTGATGGTGACGACGATATTCTGTGCATCAGCGGCTGTGAGATCAACGGCATCAAAGCCGACGCCGTAGCGTGAGATGACTTTCAGGTCGGGCAGCTGTTCCAGCACTTCGCGCGAATAGATCTCTGCACCGGCGAGAACGGCATCGTATCCCTGAACCTGCTCTACCACGCG
>NZ_CAXAVM010000356.1:0-2104 GCF_963972345.1 uncultured Gimesia sp.
CTGGCAGTCGCCCTGGGGATTGCCGCCTGCGGCCAGGGAAAACGGGTCCGCTTTTATCAGGTCACAGAACTGATTCCCCAGTTAATGGATGCCCGCGAAGAGCGGGAGTTGACCCGCCTAAAAAAACAGCTCGCGAAACTCAATCTGCTGATCCTGAATGAACTGGGTTATGTCCCGGGCAGTAAACTCGGCTCTGAACTGCTGTTCGACGTCATCAGCACGGTCTATGAACGTTTCAGCCTGATCGTGACGACCAAACTACCCTTTGAAAACTGGACCGAGATCCTGGGCAGCGAACGGCTGACAGGGTCCATCTCGTCTGACAAAAACTGCAAAGCCGCGATGAGGAGTAGATCCTCTCGAGTGAGCATGGGATTCCTTTCTATGAGAAGTGTGGTACCTGAGAGCGAAATCAGCCCGCAACAGACCGGTTTAAAATGGTCTGTTGCGGGCTGATTTGACGGAAAGTGGGAGTCGCTGAGGGATATCCCAGAGGACTCACCTTATATGCCGTATTTTTGTGCTGGATTTAGTATTAATAGAACAAAATCAAACAAAAGTGTTTATTTCACTCGAGAATACATTTAAATATCCGATGAGTGTCACAGTTTGATAAGAACTTCATTCAATAGAAATATTTTCAACAAGAGGGTTTTGCAAATGACACAGCTTTCTGTTCGTGATCTTCGACGATGTTGGAAACCACATAAGGAACGTCTTTACCAGATACAGTCTGATCACCCGACGGCAATCCGGTTTCATCGAGCTTGCAGTTGGCTGGATCAAGCTCAGAAGTTTATCACTACCCAGCAATACGACATGGCCCTGATCAACCAGTGGATTGCCTTTAATGCGTTGTATGGTCAATGGGATCAGATGAAAAATGATCCCTGTCCGGACCGTGAAAGCTGGAGAATATTTTGTGATACCATTCTTAGAATTGACGAACAACAGGTAATTAGCGGTAGCTTAACTGAACACAAGCGACTCGTCATGGCTCTTCTGGATGATGAGTATCTGAGTAATTACTACTGGAAAGAACCTTCTCCCAAACGGGCAAAGCGAGCACGCAAATCGAAATTTGATGCGCGCACCTGGTACCTGGAAAAACGGTGGGCTTTAATACTCGAACGAAGTCTGGAACGCGTATACCTGATTCGATGTCAGTTAATACATGGTGCAGCAACACACGGTGGCAAACTCAATCGTACTTCATTGAAGCATTGTAGTATGATGCTGAATTGTCTACTGCCGACTTTCTTAATGGTGTATGTTGAGAATGGATCAGAAGAGGAATGGGGCACACTTTGTTACCCACCTTCAAATGGTTCATCGAGTTGAATAGGAATTCAAGCAAAATCACATCAATTCTGCCAACATGCAAAACACTGAGATTCCAATAGAAGTATAGCCTTTCCCAAGCCGGAAACTCTCTGCACCCGCTTGACTTTCTTTCCATATCTCGCCAGCATGACATGAACATGTGGTACGTGCGACACGATCTGACCAGACCATTCAGTACACTGCTGTCTAATAGAAACCTGATTCACAATTCCGCGTAAGGGCTCATGATGGCTGAATCTGCTCAACTGATGCGTCAATGGAGATTACTTCAGATACTCTCTCATCGCAAACAAGGTGTCACGCTGCAGGAATTAGCTCAAGAAACTGAAGTCTCAAATCGTACGATTGCACGCGACCTTCTTGTACTGAAATCAGTCGGCTTTCCCGTATCAGAAGTGACCACTGCTCATGGTAAAAAGCAGTGGAAAATCACGGGAAATGTGGGGATTGCCCAGTTACAGTTTACTCTGGAAGAGACGGCAGCCCTATATCTGGGGAGACAGTTCCTGGAACTGATGGCGGGTACTCTCTTCTGGCAGGGATCTCACAGCGCCTATCAGAAAATCAAATCAGCTCTCAGCGACCCAGCAGTTCGTTTTCTCGAAAAACTGGCATCAGCAGTCCATCTGACAAATCACCATATTGTCAATTATGCCGAGCGTGCTGAACTGATTGACCAGTTGATGCTGGCGATTGAAGATCATAGATTGACTGTGATCACTTATCAATCTCTCCGTTCAACTGAACCAGTCACTTTGTA
>NZ_CAXAVM010000357.1:0-2061 GCF_963972345.1 uncultured Gimesia sp.
TCCTGCTGCAGTTCCGACATCCGGCGGTTTTGATCCGCCTGTCGTTCCAGTTGCTCGGTGGCCAGTTCTGCCACGCGAGCGTTTTCGTCAGAGCTACAACTGACTCCGATCAGCAGGATCAGTGTCAGCGTGATTAGCAGAGTCTGTTTTTCCATGTGCCCTCCAGCGATGAATCAAGTGTCTGAGAATTCCCTGTAGTGCCAGTCGCAACCGCCGTTCCTTAATAAAAGCGACGACGGCCAGCAACAGCGCGACAGAGACGAACGTTAAAACCATGTATTCCAAGCAATGCTCCTTTCTGATAGGCGTTTTCACTGATGACGAATTTGAAAAGGGGGGCGACTGTGTGAGTCGATAGCTAATCCATCTCCTTATGTATTATGCCACGTTTTTCGTCAGAATTAAGGTAGACAGTGACCTTTTGATCCTGGGGGGGATTAAGAGATGTTCTCGGCAACTACTTACTGAATAGGAGATCTTGAAATCCTAAAACAAGAAATAAAATGCCTATGGATATCACGATCACTGCTCCAATTCTGTTAAAGACAGGTTGATATTGTGGAATGCCTCTGAAACTGTGAGCAATTCCAGTTAAACCGGTATAACAACCAATTAAAACCATCGCGAAGCCGCCGATGATCATGGAGAATGGCATCACACCGTTGAACCAGTGATCTTCTGGAATTCTCTGCGATACTTTTAGCGAAACTAAAAATAATACAACCACTCCTGCCAGGAAATTCCAGCCCGGCAATGGAATGACTCTGTTCCTGTTCTCGTCGGCAGGGTCTGTTTTTTCAGGGACGAATCCGGGAAACAATCCGATCTCGAATGCCTGATATTTCCGGCCGTCCTCATGAATGACCTCTGTTTCCGGCTGGATGTAGTCCAGCTCAACATATTCCTTCAGCTCGTCATAAGAGTAAGGGCCTGCGAGCAGGCCCTTATCATCAAAACGCCATTCTGTGGCTTCCCTGTTTTCAGGGATTATATTTTCGGTCATGAGATACGTTCTCTTTACTATTAAGGATATTCATTCAATACTGCTCTGTACTATTTGGGGGGTAACTTCAGGACAGAGGAAGAAATCGGGCGTTACGTCGAAGCCAGAAAAGTGTAGTGAGCATAAACGCCCATTCGCAGATCCCGACAATTCCTACAAAATAGTCAATTAACTCTGCTGCAACGGTTTTTGAGGCAAATTGGCTCTGGTCAGCCATTGCAATGATCACCATCCCCCAGAGAAATAACAGTAGATTGACCGCAGTTGCGACTACGATACTGAGGATTATGATATTCGGGCCTGAACGGCTTAACGCTCTTAGACGAGCCCCACCTATGAACAGTGATATCGTCACCCCCAATGAAGCAAGCATGCTGAAAAATATCGCAAGCGCCTCAATTCCCATCAGAGGATCGTTTTCGTCTAAAACGGTGCCGTAGGTCATTTGTGAGATGGTATAAAAACACCAGAGCCAAGGAGAGATCTGGAGTGTGTAGATACAGATCCAATTTGCCATGGGGGACAATCTGGGATTGGTAATCAGGGGCTCAATGGGATAGCTCTCGACCGGGGGAGCTGGAGGAGATTGCAGAGCAGATTCCTCAGGTCCGCATTCGAACCCACTCCAGTCGGATAAAGGCTTCCACTCCTTCTCATCTGAGGAGTAAGCATAATCTGCAGAGCTGATTCTGTTTAACTTCAAAGCATCAGTGATTTCCTGGTGAGACAGAGGACCTTCAGGCAGACCATTTTTCGCCAGCCACCAGCGGCCCTGAGTACTTTCAATGGTTTTGTTACCTTCTTCATGCATGGGATGTACCTATCTTTTCTATCTAGCTTGTTTTCAATCCTTTTTCCAACAGACTCTGTTGAGTGATTCCGGGGAGATGAGAAGAAAAAGCCAGTCTTCAGAGGAAACAGAAAGAAACTTACACAGTCCTTGTCAGCCGATTAGCTGGTGCAATTCGTCGACCACTTGGACTAACTTATAGCAATTTAATGGTACTTATAGTCCGTGGTTATATCGTCGCTGTCAAGTGTTAAATACTTGCATGGCA
>NZ_CAXAVM010000358.1:0-1843 GCF_963972345.1 uncultured Gimesia sp.
GAGCAGAAGATATCGAACATTTGCGCCTGTTTATGATCGCGGAGCTTGCCCCGATCCGAGTGATACGCGCCCGAAACCACATCGACGATGCCCAGCCCGTTCGGCTGGGAACGGGGCGTGAACACATCCAGCAGCAGACCCACGCCATGCACTTCCGCATAGACCAGATTTTTCTGCTGATGATAAGGCAGGTCGGCACTTTCATCTGCTCTAACAGCAGGGACACAAAGGAGTAACGCAAACAAAGTGACTGCAGACACGCAGCGGAATCGCGAAAGACACAACATCAATTCAAACCTGTCATGCAAAGAAAAATTCAAAGAACGGACACCAATACAAAATCCGTTAAATAAAACCACGGGCTGTCCTGTATCATATCAGAGGGAGCACGGCGACTGAAACAAAATTTCGTTTCGTCCGGACGAGTTCAGACAACGGTTCATGATTCTTACCGGAAAAGACTCGCATTTGTTTCAAAAAATCCCCTAAAATACACAAAGAGCGCTATAAACTGTGTCCAGTTTTATTACGACGTCTCCAGGGACCGTTGGAGCGAGTATAATAATGCGAGAGATGTGATCTGAAATGTGAATCGCTCTGGAGGACACACAAATGACAGGCAGAACAGACAGACACAGCCCACAAATTTCCCGCCGCGATTACCTGCGCCTCTCCGCGCTGGGCGTGCTGGGTACAGGCATGTCGGGCTGGCTCAGACGTCTGGCCGCCGAAACCGCCGACAACCCGCAGCGCAAACGCAGCTGCATTCTGTTATGGATGTCGGGCGGCCCCAGTCAGACCGATACCTTCGATCTTAAACCGCAGCACGAAAATGGCGGCCCGTTCAAAGCCATCGATACCGACGTGCCCGGCGTGCAGATCTCCGAACATCTGCCTCAACTCGCAAAGGTCATGAAACACCTGGTCCCCATTCGCTCGATGAGCACCAAAGAAGGGGACCACACCCGTGCCACGTATCTGCTCCGCACCGGCTATCTCCCTTCCGGCCCGCTCAGCTATCCGACGCTCGGCTCATTGTTGAGTAAGGAACTGGGAAACACACAAGCCGACCTGCCCAACTTCGTCAGCATCGCCCCCAATAAAACACTCAGCCCCAACGCCTATGGCCCCGGTTTTCTGGGACCGCAGTTCGCACCACTGGTTGTCGGCGAAGGAACTGGAGTTGTGCAGAACGATGCCGCGAATGTCGACGCCGCATTAAAAGTCAAGAACCTGACCCTGCCCTCTGGTATTACGCGCAGGCAGGCCGACGAACGCCTGTCGATTCTGAACGATCTGGAAACGGACTTCGCCGCCACGCATCCCGGCACACCCACCAGCAGTCATCGCAGTGCCTACGCCGCCGCGGTGCGCATGATGCGCTCCAAAGCCATCGATGCCTTTCAACTGGATCAAGAGCCGGACACGCTCCGCGATGCCTACGGCCGCAATCGCTTCGGGCAGGGCTGTCTGCTGGCTCGACGGTTGATAGAGCAGGGCGTTCCCTTTGTCGAAGTCTCGCTGAACGGGGTGGAAGGCAACAACACTTTCGGCTGGGACACGCATCAGGAAAACTTTGAAGCGGTCAAAAGTCTGAGTGAGGTCCTCGACCCTGCCTGGGGCACGTTGATGACCGATCTGGAACAGCGGGGGTTATTGGATTCCACGCTGATTGTCTGGATGGGCGAATTCGGCCGCACACCGAAGATCAACCAGAACACGGGCCGCGATCATTTTCCCGCGGCTTGGACCACGGTGCTCGGCGGAGGCGGTATTCGCGGCAGTCAGGTCATCGGCAAAACCAGCGAAGACGGCATGAAAGTCACCGATCAGCCCATCGTCG
>NZ_CAXAVM010000359.1:0-1830 GCF_963972345.1 uncultured Gimesia sp.
ATTTGCGCCTGGTCCGGTTCATGACCAAAGGGGGGGAATCGGGCGAAGCCATTATTTCAGGGAAACCGGACGAAAGTTATCTGATCGAACGCATCGAGAGTGGTGATATGCCGCCCGGCGAAGCGCGGGTTCCCCAGGATCAGATTGCCACTCTGAAACGCTGGATTGCTGCAGGCGCGAAGACAGCACGGCCGGAACCAGCGACGATTGAACCGGGGCTGGGAATCACGCCGGAAGAACGGGCCTACTGGGCATTCCAACCGGTGAAACGGCCGGAAGTCTCAGAGGAATTTAAAAACAGGCCGGGAGTTCGCACGCCCATTGACGCGCTGCTGTTAAAAGCAATGCCGGAAGGTCTGTCCTTTTCTCCCGACGCGGAAAAGCTGACGCTGATCAAACGGGCCAGTTTTGATCTCACCGGCCTGCCACCCGGCCCGGAACAGATCCGCCGGGTGATGGCAGATCAGTCAGCCAACTGGTACGAAGGATATGTGGATGAACTGTTACAATCACCGCATTATGGCGAACGCTGGGCGCGTCACTGGCTGGATGTCGCCGGATATGCTGACTCCGAAGGTTACACCGTCAACGATGTCGTCCGACCCTGGGCCTGGAAATACCGGGACTACGTGATTCGCTCCTTGAATGCAAATAAGCCTTTCGATCAGTTTATTGTGGAGCAGTTAGCCGGGGATGAATTAGCCGGGAAACGCGAAGGCGATTTAACAGAAAAGCAGATTGAACTGTTGACGGCGACCGGATTCCTGCGGATGGCGGCTGACGGGACAGGGAGTGGCAGTAATACTCCCGAAGCGCGCAACCAGGTTATCGCCGATACGCTGAAGATTGTCAGCAGTTCGTTAATGGGGGTCAGCGTTGCTTGTGCCCAATGCCACGACCACCGCTATGACCCGATTCCACATGCAGATTACTTTGCGATGCGGGCCATTTTTGAGCCGGCATTTGACTGGCAGCAGTGGCAGACACCCTCCCAGAGGCAGGTCTCACTTTATACTGCCGCTGATCGGGTGAAAGCAGCAGAAATCGAAGTTGAGGTACAGAAAATAGCAGCTGCAAAAGGTGAAAAACAGACAAAGTACCTGGCTGAAGCGCTGGAAAAAGAACTGTTGAAATACGAGCAGCCGTTACGGGATCAATTAAACTCCGCCTACCAGACGCCCGCTGATAAACGCACGCCCGAGCAGGCCGCGCTGTTGAAGAAATATCCCAGTGTCAATATTTCACCAGGTGTGCTTTATGAATATCTGCCAGACGCGGTAGAAGATCTGAAGAAATTTGATAAGCAGATTGAAGAGATCCGAAGTAAAAAGCCGGTCGAAGAATTTCTCCGCGTCGCCGTGGAACCCGCCAATCATCTGCCGGTGACCAAACTGTTTTACCGCGGTGATTACCGCCAGCCCAGACAGGTGATCGAGCCGGCTGCCTTGAGTGTTGTCTCCCCGGAAGGAGAACGCCGGAAATTCCCCGTCAATGATGAAGCATTGCCTACAACGGGACGCCGGCTGGCGTTTGCCCGCTGGCTGACAAACGGAGAACATCCACTGGTGGCGCGTGTGCTGGTGAATCGGATCTGGTTACACCACTTCGGGCGGGCGATTGTCAGTACGCCTGGTGAATTTGGCAAGCTGGGTTCGACTCCCACCCATCCGGAGTTACTCGACTGGCTGGCATCAGAATTCATGCAGCAGGGCTGGGACCTGAAAAAACTGCATCGCACGATCATGTTATCGACGGCATACCGACAGGCAGGCGCGCCGGATCCGAGTAAGGAATCGATTGACCCGGAAAACAATTTCTACTGGCGTAAAC
>NZ_CAXAVM010000360.1:0-1786 GCF_963972345.1 uncultured Gimesia sp.
CCCCGAAAGATAAACGGGTCGTCAAACATAAAAATTCCGCCGATGATATCTGGTGGGGCGATGTGAATTACCCCCTCGATCAGCATGCGTTCTTCTGTAACCGGGAACGTGCCACCGACTATCTGAATATCTGCCCGCACCTGTACGTGATCGATGCCTTCGCCGGCTGGGATCCCGAGTACCAGATTAAAGTCCGCGTGATCTGTTCGCGGCCTTATCATGCGCTGTTCATGCATAACATGCTGATTCGTCCGACAGAAGAACAATTGGAAGATTTCGGCAAACCGGACTATGTGATTTACAATGCGGGGACATTTCCTGCGAATCGTTTTACCACCGGTATGACATCCAAAACCAGCGTGGACCTCAGCATCGAGGATGGTGAGATCGTAATTCTGGGAACCGAATACGCGGGCGAAATGAAGAAAGGCATCTTCACCGTCATGAACTACCTGATGCCGAAACTGGGGATTCTGTCGATGCACTGTTCCGCGACTGCGGATCGCCAAACGGGTCGCTCCTCGGTTTTGTTCGGGCTGTCCGGTACTGGAAAAACCACACTCTCTGCAGATCCCAAACGATTTCTGATTGGTGATGACGAACACTGCTGGACGGATAATGGAATTTTCAACATCGAAGGAGGCTGTTACGCCAAGGCGATTTATCTCTCGCGGGAAAACGAGCCGGAAATATTTCAGGCGCTGCGTTATGGAGCGGTGCTGGAAAACGTGGTCTATGATGAAGCCCGGCATCATGTCGATTTTGATGATACCAGCTTCACCCAGAATACCCGCGGCGCTTATCCGATCGAGTACATGCCCAGTGCCAAAATTCCCTGCGTGGCAGACCATCCCAATGATGTGATCTTCCTGACCTGCGATGCGTTTGGCGTTCTGCCCCCGGTCAGCCGTCTCACTCCCGAGCAGGCCATGTATCACTTTATCAGCGGTTATACAGCGAAAGTCGCCGGTACGGAAATGGGCGTCGATGAACCGCAGGCCACCTTCTCGCCCTGTTTTGGCGGGCCCTTTCTGGTCTGGCATCCTGGCAAATACGCCGACCTGCTGGCGGAGAAAATCCGAAAATACAATGCCAATGTCTGGCTGGTCAATACCGGCTGGAATGGTGGCGCTTACGGTGTGGGAAAACGAATCAGTCTCAAAGATACGCGGGCAATTATTGACGCCATTCATTCCGGAACGCTGGTTCAGGCCCCGACTGAGGTGGATCCCATTTTCGGAACCACCACGATTACAAAATGTCCGGGAGTCGATGATCAGATTCTGGTACCGCATTCCTCCTGGGACGATCAAAGTGCCTACAAAAAAACGGCGATCAAACTGGCTACCGCCTTCAATGACAATTTTATGAAATACGCGTCCGGCGTTTCCGAAGAAGTCCTGGCGGCCGCACCACGGGTTTAATTTTCACTTCGATAGATCTGTTCGAAACATTTCAGGAGTGGGGGGATACGGAGTTCGCCGTGCATGGAAGGATATTAACTTTATGATTCAGCTGAAATTTAATTTACTGCTGCGAAAACTTTTTCTCCAGTGTCTGAATTGACTGTTTCACATCTTCCAGCGTACCAATCGCAACGAACACCTGGAATGAGTAATCGCCGGCGGCGACTCCCTCTGGATCCTTAAACCGAAAGACACAGTTCCATTT
Organism: uncultured Gimesia sp.; assembly: GCF_963972345.1. Classification (NCBI taxonomy): domain Bacteria; kingdom Pseudomonadati; phylum Planctomycetota; class Planctomycetia; order Planctomycetales; family Planctomycetaceae; genus Gimesia; species uncultured Gimesia sp. The sequence goes on from NZ_CAXAVM010000360.1 coordinate 1,672, forward strand.
CACCACTTTCGCAGCCGGGAAACGAAAGCGGCCGTAGCCCGCGTGCTGATAGCCGGGGGAGGGCTGATCGGGAGAAAAAACACCCATCGCGTACTTGCCGTCCTGTGTACTCAGG
>NZ_CAXAVM010000361.1:0-1757 GCF_963972345.1 uncultured Gimesia sp.
CCGCGACTGCAGATAGTGTCCCATTTCGTGTGAGAGCAGAATCAGCATCACCGGTCCGGCATACGAGATCCCATTGACGAGGAAACTGGTCCAGCCGATCTGTTGAATGAACTCATAAAGGCGGGCGAATTCTCTGGGGACAGGAACAAAAGGATTATTGCCTGTTGCGCCAACAATAAACGTACTCAGACAGGTCACCACGAACAGGATCAGGGGCACTTTACTGCGTGCAGGACGAATCGAAGTTCGAAACGCGGGCTGTCGTGAGGAAAAATCTTTGACCTCGGTCTGGTAATCCTGTGGTTGAACATAAATGACAGGATCAGGGGGTGGCAGAGGATGATTTTCGTCAGGCATAAGTACAGGTCTGTTAAATGAAAGTCAGTTGTCAGGCTGCTGGCATTTTATACGGCGGAGCGTCGCAGGAAGAGTCGAGAAATCGAGTTTTTTATAAGAACAGGTTCTCTGCAGGCTTTAAGTTTCAAACCATAACCAGACTGTAGTTATGGTAATGGCTTATTGCGTAGAATTCGGGAGGCCCTGAACACGTAATCAATCCCACTATACAGCGTAATCAAAGCGGCAGACCAGACAGAGAGATCGCGAAGCAGAAAAAAAGCGGAACTGTTAAACGGAGCTTCCGGGCTGAGGGAAAGCAGACAAAGGACCACTGCGACACATTGAACCCCCATCTTGATTTTGCCGCTCCAACTGGCGGAAAAATCGCGGCCATGCTGTTCCAGATAACCTCTGAGGCTGGTGATGAACATTTCCCGACCGATAATGATCAGCACAAACCAGGCATTGATACCCGTGGCGGGACCACGTTCCAGCAGAAAAATGAAGGCACCACAGATGATGATTTTATCGACAAAGGGGTCCAGAATCCGGCCCAGCGTCGTCACCTGATTATATTTGCGGGCGAAATACCCATCGAGAAAATCTGTCGCAGCGGCAAGAATGAATAAGGCGGCTGAGGTTTTCCACCAGCCTTCCATGTAGATGATCACGAACAGGATCAGCGAGAGCACGAGTCGACTGACGGTGATCAGGTTGGGGAGATTCCAGATTTCTGGCCCTAAGAGTTCAGTCCCGGTTTGCGGGTTCTCGGACTGGTTTTCCGCTGGCATATTCATACTGTACAATGATTTTCGTGAGATAACGGTGGAATCGGAATCAGCACCCGGAACATCAGATCGAGGAACAGAGGTGTACGTCAGGATCGATCAGGAACATCTCCCGAGGGCCCGACCTGCATTTTATCGAGTTGGACATGAAGTTTACAGGTCAGCCTGTTTGCTTTTATGGGGATTCGGTAATCGATTCCTCGACGGGAAGTTCGCAGGCGACCAGCTTTGTATTGCTGCGGGCATATACACGGGTCTCGGCGTATGCCGGATGAGCCCAGGTTTCACCGATCAGGCTGGCGCGGGCCAGTTCCCGATAGCCAGCGGGAGTCAGTTCCGCGAGGATCAAAGCGCCGTCCGAATTGAGAATCAAGGCCCGTGAGGAATCGTTAAGCCAGACCAGGCTCGCCTGCGGATTGCGACTGTTGCCCGGCGTCATCTGATTGTCATCGTCCCAGATTTTCTTGCCGGTGGCGTATTCAAAACAGGTCAGCCCAAACTGTTTATCCAGCAGATAGGCATAACCGTCCCGATAGAGGGGCTGTGACATCAGGCCTCTCAAAGTACGGCGGTCTTCCCATTTGAGTTCCGCCTGCCCTGATTGCTCTCCCAGTTGAATCGCTTTGGATC
>NZ_CAXAVM010000362.1:0-1615 GCF_963972345.1 uncultured Gimesia sp.
GATGTGTAATTTAATTCCTGCTTTCTGTGCTGGTGATCTGATCGACGAGTCTGCCGCAGGCTGCCCGGGAGACTATTCTGTTTCAGGCCGAGCAGGCAACTCGTCACACATTTTGAAGGGACACTGAAACGCAAGCAGTCCTCACCGCGTACCTGTTCAACTAGCCGATCTGGAATGGTACCGAAAAAGATTCGTTTTTGCGAAAGTCTACTAAATTACTCATAACTCATCGTGAACTGCCCAAGGTGAATTCGTTATTGTCGTATTCGAAATCAAAATCACCTTTTCCCGTCGGTGGTGACAGAAACCGGAGCAGCTTTGAACGTCGTTACAGCACCGCCACGAGAGTGCCTCACTATTGAAGATGACCGAAGATTACACTATCGAGTTTGTCTGGATCATGTCAAAGTATCAAGCATGCTCGAAATCAGACATCAAAACTCTGCTAAAAACTCCCACGATCAAAAAGCATACCAAAGAGCATCGCCAACAGTTGGATGAACTGTTCGATCAACTCAGTACAGAATAGTCAGCCTGAATAACACCAATTATTTGCTTTCATTGAGGACAGGGCTTACTTTCCAGGACACACCATCTAAGATCCTCCCTCAGTCATTTGAAGTCCTTACTAGTTGAACTGGATACTTCTTCACGACTTCCGTCCATAATCAGCTGGGATTTCTCCCCAGTCATCTGTATTCCACTTCAGTACCGGATTCAGATCGTCTTGCGATGTTAACCAGAGGACCGCTCTCATGATTCGCTGATAGACTCGGGGAGATAACTTTTGACCTCTGGCACTTTTTGAGTTTATGCGTAGATTCTTCAGCCAACTGAGGGCCGTCTGGCTGTCGCTGTAGACAGGACAGTCAACCCCTTCCGGTTCAGTAGCTGTAGTCCACGTACGATGGCCAGGAATTCACCAATCTTGTTACTTTGGGCAGACGGATGTCGAGATTGCAGTGTTCTGTAAACACACGCCGGAACTGGTTTAGGTTTATACCGAACCGCATACCGATCAAATTGCATTCGGACGGCCTTCAAAAGGCGTGAAAATAGCCTCAAACACTGTATGGGTAGTGCTTGAGTCTATAATAGTAGATTATTCTAGCGTGTCTCGTTCACTTCTAATCCATAGGTCAGTGATTCGAATCCACCCGGGCGTGCTTTTAAGTCTTTATTGTGTAGTGGTTTAATGGGGTATTGTTTCTCTTGTTATTGTACCTGATTTAAGTTGTTTTAGCGCTGTACCTAATTTCGAGCTTTTGTCCTCAATTCAACTCTTCCTGCTACTATAATCCTGATTGCAAAAAATCTGCATCCTGAAGCTCTCTCAAAGCATTTGCAGCAGCTCTAACTTCACTTCTAAATTCCTCTTGCTAGCACAATATCTCAATTTTCTCTGCACCATCTAACATTTGGGAATTCACTAGACCCATTACATGCGATCCTTTGCCTGGGGTTAGGAGCAAATATCTCACCATATTACAGGCGCGATGTTTTTCATAAAGTAGACAGCGATGAAAGGAATTGCCGCTGACTTGCTCTGTAGAAAAGGTGTTGTCAGTTACAAGATCATGATGTTATGCGTGATGGTTCTCAAAACAATCTCCCG